>JACRLA010000429.1 GCA_016215145.1 Chloroflexota bacterium | reverse complement strand
CATGTCTTTAGCCTATGCCAACCGGACTCTGCCGTCAATCCCAATGACTGCACATTGACAAACGTGCCGGGCTGAGTAGTAACGACAGTTCAGCGTTTGACTCTCTATCATTGGCGGAATGGCAAAAACCGTTCGACAAGTTTTTCGCTGTCGCGGCAGTTCATCCTCCAGAGGCAAATATTGACGATCTTAGCGATGAGGAACTGAATAATCTAATTCACGTTGCTCGTACCCCAAATGATTCCAATTCTTAAAATTTCTTGACTTCATTCCAATTAGTGTGCTACACTCTTCGCGCTCAATCTTACAGAAAGGAGACGCAATACAGATGAAACAACTTTGCACTATCGTTTTTGTCCGCACTCCCGGCGGTAAAGCTGGGGATGCTTTGTCGTATTGCGCCTGCTGCTTTGTGTAAGAGACGGTTGAATTTGTCTTAATTGTGCAAAGACCGCAGGCGTAACGCTCGCGGTCTTTTTGTTTCTGTTGCTCAAAGCCGCAAGCGATTCCGTTTGTGGCTTTTTTGTTTGTGGGACTTGTATGCGTTTTGATGAATAAAACAAAATTCGTGTTATTCGTTTATTCGAGTCATTCGTGATGAAGGCGCATGAGTTCAAAAGAGGAAATTTTTATGGAAACATCTATCGCAGTCAACATTGATACCGCCCTCAAAACGTTTGGGGGTGAGGCGGAGGGGTTGCCTTTGCTGAAGAAGAAGTTACATCGCAACGGTTAAGTAAGTCTCGCATCTCTGGATGTGGGACTCTGGAGGTGCGAAATGGAAACACAACTCAAAAACTTTAATAACGAATTTGAAAACGTGAGACCGCTTGAAGGCGCCGCAACGTTGTGTCAGGTGGCACGCGATCTCACGGCGCAAGGGCAGGAGATCAAGATCGTTTTCCGCAAGAGCCAACCCAGAAAGCTGTTGGTCTTGCGATTCCCTGACCCGGCGTTGGATGATTAAGTCAGACTTCCGAAGTTTCGCAAACTTCGGAAGTCTTGGAGTGACAACAATGGACAACATACAACAACAACTTTTTGAAGGTTCGCGTCTGCGATTGAGCGCGATTGATCTGGAGAAAGACCCGGATGTGGAATCGAAGTGGACGCACGACCCCGATTATTTGCGCGCGCTCTCGCCCGACACCGCGCGCCCTCTTTCGCCGTTTATGGTGAAGAAGAAATACGAGGGCATTGAAAAAGAGATGAAGGAAAAACGAAATTCTTTTTACTTCACCATCCGGCTCAAAGAAGATGATCGTTTGATCGGCTTTACCAAGATCGAATGGATCGAATGGAACAATGGCGCCGGACGTCTCGCCATCGGAGTCGGCGACCCCGAAGATCGCCGCAAGGGGTACGGATCCGAATCGTTGCAAATGATTCTGCGCTATGCCTTTGCCGAGTTGAATCTTTTTCGCTTAGGCACATTTGCGATCCCCGCTTACAACACGGGCGCGATTCGATTCTTGGAGCGCGCCGGTTTTGTGGAAGAGGTGCGCCGCCGCGAATCGGTGAACCGTGACGGCAAGCGTTGGGACACGGTGTCTTTGGGTTTGCTGCGTGATGAGTGGAAAAGGTAAGACGTGATACGTGATATGTGATGCGTGATACGTGAGGACACTATGAAAAATCTTTTTACAGGTGAGTTAGTTTGTCTTGGCGCGCCGATGCCGTCAATTGATGCGCCGTTGTTTTCTAAGTGGTCGCGTGATACGGAATACATGCGGTTGTTGGATACTGATCCGCCAACGCTTGCTTCGGCGAAATCGCTCCAAGATGAGTTTGAAAAAAGACTCGAAGATCAGACGGGGCATGTTTTTCGCATTCACACGCTTGCCGAAAGCAAGCAGATCGGTTTTGTGGGGCTGTTCGGTTTCGATTGGGCGAATGGCAACAGTTGGGTGGGCATTGGCATCGGTGAGCGCGAGTATTGGGGCAAGGGCTATGGCACAGAAGCCATGACGTTGGTCTTGCGCTATGCCTTCACCGAATTAAATCTTCATCGTGTGTCGCTCGGTGTGTTTGAGTTCAACGCGCGGGCGATCCAATCGTATACGAAGGCGGGTTTTGTGGTCGAAGGGCTGGAGCGCAAATTTATGAACCGCGAAGGGCGGCGATGGGACATCATCAATATGGGAGTGTTGCGCGACGAGTGGATGAAAACCTACAAAGGGAACTTTGAGAAATGAAGGACACGAGGGAAATGAAGGAAAGCAAGGGAAGGCAGAGAGGATGTTAATGAGGAAATTGAATGCCCGTTTAATTTATTTATCCATCGCCGCCGTGATGAGCGTGGCGAATATGACCGCGTTTACAGTGATTATGGTTTTTCAAGTGACGGTAGTGGGGTTGAACCCGTTGCAGTTGGTGTTGCTCGGCACAACGCTTGAAGTTACGGCATTGCTGTTTGAAGTGCCAACCGGAGTTGTTGCCGATATGTATAGCCGCCGCTTGTTGGTGATCGTCGGCGTGTTCATCATCGGCGTGGGCATGGCGATGCAGGCACTACCGACGTTTGGGTTGTTGCTGCTGGCGCAAATCGTGTGGGGGATCGGTTACACCTTTACAAGCGGAGCGACGGATGCGTGGCTGGTGGACGAGGTCGGCGATCAGAATGCGGGCGAAGTTTTTCTGCGCGCCTCATCGCTGCGCCAAGTGTTTGGCATTGTGGGGATCGGGTTGAGTGTATTACTTGCCAATTTCTCGCTTGCCTTGCCAATCGTGATCAGCGGCGCGATCTTTTTGGCGCTGGGCGTGTTCTTAATAACGACGATGCCTGAACACAACTTCAAACCGTCTCCGCGCGAGGGGCGCAATTCGTGGCAGACAATGCGGCACACGTTTAACGATGGCGTGAAGTTAACTCGCGCGCAACCGGCGATCGTGTCGTTGATCGGTTTCGATTTTTTGCACGGCTTATTTAGCGAAGGCTACGACCGTTTGTGGACGGCGTACGTCATTGCCACATTTACTTTGCCGACCCTCTTTGGCTTCACCTTTGTGATCTGGTTTGGGATCACAGCGGCGGCATCACGTTTGTTAAGCATCGCCATCGCTGAAACGATCCGCCGACGATTCGATCTCAATCAACAAGCAGTGTCGGCGCGGTTGTTGTGGATCATCAATGCGTTGTTAGTAGTGTGTCTCATCGCTTTCCCGCTCGTCCCGGATTTTTATCTGGCGTTGATCGCCGTGATGTTGATCGGCGCGTTGCGCTACGCCATAGACCCTATTCATGGCAATTGGTTGAATCAACGGATCACCGATTCGCGGGTGCGGGCGACGGTGCTCTCGATGAGCAGTCAGATGAACGCGGTGGGACAGATCGCCGGGGGACCCGCCATTGGCGTGGTGGGCAATTCGTTTTCAGTGCGCGCCGCCTTTGCTTCGTCGCAAAAACGCTCCTCGCAATGACGCTTGAGTAGTTACGAAATAGAGGTTTAACCATGTCAATCATTCATGTCAAAAATCTTCGCAAGGTTTATCAAGTTCCAGAACGCGATGCAGGGTTGAGGTCCTCGCTGAAGAGTCTGGTGAAACGTAAGTACAAAGAGGTGAAAGCGGTTGACGGCATCACCTTTGAGATCGGAGTGGGGGAAGTGGTTGGCTTTCTTGGACCAAACGGCGCAGGCAAGACGACGACTCTCAAAATGTTGTCGGGCTTGTTGTATCCAACATCCGGTGAGGGGAGCGTGTTGAACTTCACGCCATCGAAGCGCGACAAAAATTTTCTCAAGCAGATGACGTTAGTGATGGGTAATCGCCAACAATTGGCGTGGGATTTGCCCGCGCTCGATTCGTTTGATCTCAACCGCGCCATTTATGGAATCGCCGAAGCGGATTACAAACGCACGCGAGATGAGTTGATTGCCTTGTTGGATTTGGGCGATTTAGTTAAAAAGCCTGTGCGCAATCTCTCGCTCGGTGAGCGGATGAAGGTGGAAATTGTTGGTTCGTTGCTGCATCTCCCCAAAGTTCTGTTTCTCGACGAGCCAACAATTGGACTTGATGTGACGATGCAAAAACGTTTGCGCGAATTCATCGCCGAATACAACAGACGTTACGGCGCAACCGTATTGCTGACCAGTCACTACATGGCAGATGTGGAAGCGCTGTGCAAGCGCGTCATCGTGATCCATCACGGAAAAATTTTGTTCGACGGCGATTTAAGTGGTTTGGTGCAAAAGTTTTCGTCTTATAAAACACTCGGCGTGACGTTGGAGAGCAACGGTGTTGATCTCTCATCTTACGGCGAAGTGGTATCGCAGGATGGGCTGCGCGCGACGTTGCGGATTAATAAAACAGACGCTTCACGTATTACGGCGAAGCTGTTAAACGAGTTGAGCGTATACGATTTGACGATTGAAGATACGCCGATTGACGATGTGATTGAGAAAGTTTTCGCGCAGGGATAATCTTTAATCTTCAATCTTGTAGTTATTAAAGATTGAAGATTAAAGATCGAAGATTGGACAATAACATGAGAGACTTATTTTCTTACTACATCGGTATGCTTCGCACTTCGGTGTTAATCGAGTTTCAGTATCCCGTCTCTGCCGCGTTCTACATGATCGGCATGGTCGCCGAGCCGATCATCTACTTGGTGGTGTGGTCATCGGTGGCGCAATCCAATGGCGGCACCGTAGGTGGTTACACCGCGGGGACCTTCGCCGCCTATTACATCGTGTGGATGTTGGTTCGTAACATGAACATCGTCTTTACTCCATATGGTTGGGAGCATCGTATTCGGCAGGGGCAGCTAGCGACAGCATTGCTTCGCCCTATTCATCCAGTACATGCCGACATTGCCTGGATGGCGGGATGGAAAGTGATAGCGATTACTTTATGGATACCGATTGCGGCTGTGATGGTTTGGTTGTTTCAACCGACTCTTAACCCAACGTGGTATCAAGTCGTCGCCTTCTTCATTGCCATCTGGGGCGCGTACTTGGTGCGCACCATGTTTCAGACGACGATGGGCTTGATCACATTTTGGACAACGCGCGTCAACGCCATCTCTGCATTATATTTTGCCGGAGAGTTATTGATGTCGGGTCGCTTGGTTCCGTTATCGCTGATGCCGCCATGGGTGCGGACGCTGGCGAACTTCTTTCCGTTCCAATGGACGTTTGGTTTCCCCATTGAAGCGTTGATCGGCAACCTGACACCGACTCAACTCCTCTACGGACTCGGCGCGCAATTATTTTGGATCCTCCTTGGCGTGTTGATTGTTAATACCCTTTGGAGTTTTGCGGTGA
>JACRLA010000428.1 GCA_016215145.1 Chloroflexota bacterium | reverse complement strand
CGCCCTGCTTGGCTTCGTCTTCTCCATGATCTTCGGTCACGCGCCGATCATCGTCCCGGCGATCATTGGGATTCAGATTCCGTATCAATCCAAATTTTACGTTCCCCTTGTCTTGCTTCACGCTTCACTCATCATGCGCGTTGTCGGCGACGTGATCTTTAATCCGACAATCCGCGCGTGGGGCGGATTGTTGAACGAGATCGCCATCATTTTATTTCTGGGGTTGATGGTGCGCGCGGCGACACAGAAAACGCAATCAAGCCGTTGATGGAGGGGTTATAATCGTTGCATGGCAACAGTTTGGGACGTTTACCGCGAAGGGAGCAAGTTCTTTATGAAAGAAGGCGATGTCTACGATACACTTCGCAATCTTGTCACACGCTTGAATGAAGAAGGGCTTGACTATGCTCTCATCGGCGGCATGGCGTTGGTGGCACACGGGTATCGGCGATTTACAGAAGATGTGGATATTTTGATGACCCCCGAAACGCTCGAAAGATTTAAAGAAAAATTTGTCGGCTTGGGTTATGTGCCAGCCTTTGCCACAGCCAAGAAATCGTTTCGGGATGCGCGCAGCGGAGTCAAGGTTGAAGTAATGTTGGTGGGTGAATATCCCGGTGACGGCAAACCCAAGCCGGTAGTATTTTCTGATCCAAAAGATATCCGCGTTGAACGAGACGGTCTATGGGTAATCACGTTGGAGAAGTTGATCGAATTAAAGCTTGCTTCTGGGCTATCGGCGGCACATCGCTTGAAAGACTTATCGGACGTGCAAGAATTAATCACTTTGCTCCGCCTCCCCCTCGATTTTGCCGACAAACTCGACCCCAGCGTGCGCCCCGAATATCAACGGTTGTGGCAGGCGGCACAGTCGGCGTACGATAAAAATGAAACTGATTCTTGACTCTGATTTATTTGCGTGATAGAGTTTTGTGCGTAGGTTGCACGTAAGTTCTTGTTGGAAGTAGTAAGACAACGGCTCACGTAAACCAGGTGAGCCGTTTTGTTTGACCGCTCCGATAGAACCACTGCCCTAACACTATTTCTCAAGGAGACATAAAAAATGTCAGAGCGTATTGTTGGTACGGTCAAATGGTTTAACAACGGCAAGGGCTATGGGTTCATTGCCCGCGAAGGTGGCGAGGATGTGTTCGTTCACTACTCCGCCATCAAATCCGAGGGTTACCGCTCTTTGCAAGAAGGGCAACAAGTGGAGTTCACCATCGAAAAAGGTCCCAAAGGCTTGCAAGCGGCTGATGTGACTATCCCCGCCAAGTAATCACACGACCCACAACCAAACCCTTCGGGTCTCGCGTAGCGGGACCGAAGGGTTTTTTGTTTAACGATTCGCCGCAAAATTTCCGCGAGAGGCAAAGCACCTCTGTGTTAAAATAACATAGGAAAGAGAGAAAACTAAAATGTCATCTCCAGCAATTGCAACTGTAACTAAAATGATGGAGTCTCTGCCAGAACCCGCACAAGACCTCGTGGCAGAGCATCTGCGAATTTATCTTGAAGAATTACAAGATGAATTACAGTGGGAAGATCTGTTTAAGAAGACTCAAACCCAACTAGTGGCAGCTGCTCGTCGTGCCAAAGCCGAGATCAAACAAGGTCTCGCTAAACCAATAGACTATGAAAAGTTTTTCTCTTAGCTTCCCCTCGCCCAATCCGATCTCTCCCCTCGCTCCTTCATCATTGATTGAAACTCCCCGTCTGCATATAATCACATAAACAAAAAGGAAAAGAAGGAACTAAAGGAAATTTCCTTTCTTTCCACCTTTCCCTTAATTCCCTTTGGAGACTCTATGGCAACAACTAAAAAACGAAAAGTTCTAAAAACAAAACCCGCCGCAAAGCGCACTGCACCCAAAACTAAAGTAGCCGTCAAAAATCTTTTTGGCGCGCGCGCTAAACTCGGCAAGCAATATATCTATCGCCTTCAGCATCTCGAGAAAATCGGCGTCGCGCCCAACTTGGCGAAACTCCCCTTCTCGATTCGGATTCTGTTGGAAGCGCTCCTTCGTAATTGCGATGATTATCTGGTGACGCAAGAGGATGTGAAACGACTCGCCGCATGGGATGCCGCCAACCCTTCGACTACCGAACTCCCCTTCCTGCCCGCGCGCGTGGTCATGCAAGATTTTACGGGCGTGGCCTGTGTGGTGGATCTCGCCGGGATGCGCGATGCGATGAAGACTCTCAAAGGCAATCCCAAGAAGATCAACCCACTCGTCCCCGTTGATCTGGTCATTGATCACTCGGTGCAAGTAGATTACTTCGGCGACGATCTCGCCTTAATCAAAAATGCCGATCTGGAATTTGATCGCAACGTCGAGCGCTACAAATTTTTACGCTGGGGTTCCAAAGCCTTTAGCAATTTGCGCGTCGTGCCACCCGCCACCGGCATCGTGCATCAAGTGAATCTAGAATATCTCTCGCAAGGCGTGATGACCAAAGGCGAAGGCAGTGATACCGTGATGTTCCCTGACACCGTTGTTGGCACCGACTCGCACACCACCATGATCAACGGCTTGGGCGTACTCGGTTGGGGCGTGGGCGGCATCGAAGCCGAAGCCGTGATGCTCGGTCAACCCTATTACATGGTCACGCCGCAAGTGATCGGCTTCAAAGTGTATGGCGAACTGCGTGAAGGAGTCACCGCAACCGATCTCGTTCTCACCATGACGCAAATGCTTCGCAAGAAAAATGTGGTGGATAAGTTCGTGGAATTTTACGGACCCGGACTCTCTTCCATGTCGTTACCCGACCGCGCCACCATTGGCAACATGGCTCCCGACTACGGCGCAACAATGGGTTTCTTCCCGGTGGATGCTGAAACGATCAGCTTCCTCAAACGCACCGGACGCGCCAAATCCGCCGAGCAACTTGAGGCATACACCAAAGCGCAAGGACTCTTCCGCACCGACTCGACTCCGGATCCGGTCTTCACCGACACGCTGGAATTAAATCTGGCGGACGTTGAACCGAGTCTCGCTGGACCCAAACGCCCGCAAGATCGCGTGGCGTTGAAAGATATGAAGACCGCTTGGAAGAAATCATTAACTGCGCCAGTTAAAGATCGTGGCTATGGTTTAACCGACTCTGAAATTAACAAGACAGTTGCCATTAGCTATCAGCCACGCGGAGCGGACATCAGCCATGGCGCTGTTGTTCTCGCCGCGATCACCTCTTGCACCAACACCAGCAATCCATCGGTGATGATCGGCGCCGGGTTAGTCGCCAAGAAAGCGGTTGAAAAGGGGTTGACGGCGAAACCGTACGTCAAGACCAGTCTCGCTCCGGGATCGAAAGTCGTCACCGAATATCTCAACAAGTCGGGACTCATCTCGTATCTGAATCAAATCGGATTCAACATCGTGGGTTATGGCTGCACAACTTGCATCGGCAACAGCGGACCGTTGCCCGAAGCAGTTTCAAAAGCGGTGATCGAAGGCAACTTGGTTGCCGCCGCCGTGATCAGCGGCAACAGAAATTTTGAGG
>JACRLA010000184.1 GCA_016215145.1 Chloroflexota bacterium | reverse complement strand
TTTCACCGGCGTGTATGTCATCAACGGCAAAGCGCGCGTGGGTGATGTGGATGTAGTGTCGGGGGATGCGGTGATCGTCGCGCCGATGAATAAAGTTTCAAAGCCGATCACGTTGAACACGAATGAAGTGACTCGGTGGTGAGATGAAACCCCGGCTGCGCCGCCGTTGACGGCGACCCCTGATTCTAAAATTGCACCGACATCGGCGGCGACACCGGATCGGACGCCCGTTCCCAATAATGATCTTTCAACGGCGATCACGAATGCGTTGATGGCGGGCGGCGCGATCTTATTGTGCGGCTTAGGTTTGTTTGGAGTCGGCGCGGTGTTGTGGTTTGTGCGGCGAAGTTAAAAATAAAACACCGAGTGTCTGCGAGACACTCGGTGTTTGTTTAACGATCCGAGCTGCTGCCCGAACCCAAGAACGCATCCTTGAGCGAGCGATTCATGTAGAGAAAAATTTTTATCACTTCGTAAAAAATGATCGTCGTCCACGTAGTGACGAACCACACCGCAACCGCTTCGATGGGCAAGTTCGCCATCGGCAGCATCACAATGCCCACCATCTGCTGCGGACGATAGCCCCACCAAGCGTACGGCACGCCGAGTGTGCCTTCCCACAACAAACTGAGAAACAACAACATGAAGAGCGAGAAACTAAAGGCTCGCCAATTGACGAAGGGCTTGGCGGCTCTAAATAAAAAGATCGTCGGCGAAACGGCGAGGGTGATGAGAAAAACAAAATAGCCGGGGAAGCCTTCGCGGTAGGGCGCGGGCGCGAAAAAATTCTTAAAGAGAATCGCCGCGGCGATCATCGCCAGCGAAAATATGAGCAACGGCAAATGGAAGGAGAGAATCTTTTTTAAATCTTGCACGTTGGCTTTGTAGTCGTCCACGTTGTATGCCCCGAACCAAAACATATCGCCCCAAACATAGACCAGCAAGATCATGAGGAAGCCTGTGAAGTAAAAAATAAATTCCTCAATCGGGATGCTCCATACCCAGCCCTGCCCGAACTTGTAGCCGAGCAGATCAATGCCCATCGTCGCCGCTTTGTTCTCGAAGGTGAAGAAGCTGTTGCCAAAGATCGCGTCGAGCAAAAACCCGAGCGGGGCGAGAATGCCAATGGTGATCCAATAAGCGCGCTTCTCTACTTTGTATTCGGGATTTCGAATGAACCACCATTTGATGCCCGCCGCCGGAACGATGAACATGACCAAGCTAATGGTGTAACCGAGCGGGCTGGGGTTGGGCACCTGCGGCGGGTTGTAGATTCGCTGCGACGGTTGCTGTATGGTGAACAACGTGATCGCCGCGACAAAGATCAAGGTGATCATCATGCCTACGACAACTTTAAAGTCTACATCGGGGGTGAGATTTTTTTTGTCCATGCCGAAGAAGTTTATCATGATTGGATTTACGCACTTTAATCACGAATGACTCGAATACACGAATTTACCGAAAAAAGCAACAAAAAACATTCGTGATATTCGCCCATTCGTGTTATTCGTGATGGAATCATTTTGTCTTGTGTAAGTTCAGTGTTATATACTCGTATCCTGAGAGGAGAACATCACCATGCTTGAACTCGCTATCATGATCGAAGGACAGAACGGACTCAATTGGAGTCGCTGGAAAAAAATTGCCAAAGCCGCAGACGAATTAGGATTCGTCGGACTGTATCGCTCGGATCATTACACCAATGCCACCCCGCCTGATATGGATTCGTTGGAGATGTGGACCTCGCTGACGTGGGCGGCGACTCACACCCAACGCATTCAACTGGGTTCGCTCGTCACCCCTCTCTCCTTTCGCGAGCCGACGATGACGGCGCGTATGGCGAATGCCGTGGACGAACTAAGCGGCGGACGATTCACGTTGGGCTTGGGCGCGGGCTGGCAAGAACGTGAACACACGAATTATGGATTCAATTTGCTTGATCTCCAAAACCGCTTCGCCCGATTTGAAGAAGGACTGAAGATCATCACGCATTTGTTGACGAATGATCGGCCGTTGAATTTTGATGGCGCGTATTACAAATTGAAAGAAGCGGTGTTGTTGCCCCGACCCAAACACAAAATTCCGATCCTGATCGGCGGCAGAGGCGAGAAGAAAACCTTGAGCTTTGTGGCGAAGTACGCCGACGAATGGAACGCCTTAATGCTGCCGCGCCCGAAGTACGCTGAACTGAATCACAAATTGGATGAGATGCTGCTGAAGAATAATCGCCAGCCAAGTGACGTGCGCCGCTCGATTATGACAGGCTGTTTCTTTGGCAAAGATGAAGCGGCGGTGAAGCGAAAGCTCGAAGGGCGCAACCTTGATCAACTGCGCGAGCGTCAAGTGATTATGGGGACGAAGAATGAAGTGATCGATCAACTCGGCAAGTTCGCCGAAGCCGGTGTGCAGAGGGTGATGTTGCAGTGGTTGGATTTGGATGATGTGGAAAACTTGGAAGCGTTGGCGGAAGTGATTAAAACTTTTGAACGCTGATTAAAACCTTGGGAAAACTTGGAAGCGTTGGCGGAAGTGATGAAAACTTTTGAACGCTGATTAGAACCTTGAACGCTGAAAGCGCTGAAGTGCGCTGAGGAACGCTGTTAAAACCGTTGAACGTTAAACCTTTGAACGCTGAAAGCGCTGAAGTGCGCTGAAGAACGCTGTTAAAACCGTTGAACGTTAAACCTTGGAACGCTGAAAACAATCTGTGATTTCTTATAAAGGAGAGAGGACATGAGTATCAAACTTGAATACAAACATAGTGAGTTGACAGACGCCATTATCAATGCGTTTTATTTGGTGCATAAGACTCTGGGCTATGGGTTTCTGGAAAAGGTTTATCGAAATGCGTTAGCGCACGAGTTGAGAAAGCGCGGCTATGAGGTTGAAACTGAAACACCCGTGAAAGTTTTTTACGACGGCATCGTTGTGGGTGATTACTTCGCCGACATATTGGTGAACCAATCGGTGATACTTGAACTCAAATCTGTTTCCACTATCATCGAGGAACACGAAGCACAGTTGATTAATTACTTGAAGGCAAGCGATATTGAAGTGGGCTTGGTGTTAAATTTCGGACCCAAAGCCCAAGTAAAACGCAAGGTTTATGAAACCGCGCGACAAAAATAAAAATGTTTCATCAGCGTCTTTCAGCGTTGATCAGCGCGATCAGCGTTCAAAGGTTTTAATCAGGACACACTATGAGACCCGTTCATAACACTTCCTATCGTTACCCTCACGAAGACCTTATTTTGACTCTCACCCTGATGCTCGTGTTCGGCGTGATTTTTTTCACGGCGACGGCGACGGTGTGCGGCAGTGTGTTGTTTGTCGGCGCGATGTTGATCATCGCCTACTTTGCTACGAGCAATCAGCATCAATCGTTGTTGAAGACGGCGCAGAAAGTGACTCCTCAAACGCACCCGCAGTTATACGAAATGGTGGAAGAGTGCCGCGCCACGCTGCAAGCTGAACCCGTGCAAACATTTGTGGCGAATCGCAACGCGCTCAACGCCTACACCTTTGGTCTCACCTCTCCAAAAGTTGTGGTGATCTATTCGGCGTTGGGGGATGTGATGGATGAGGATGAGGCGAAATTTATTATCGGGCACGAGTTGGGGCATGTGAGGTTGGGGCATACCTGGTTGAACTCGCTCGTCGGCGGCATGGCGGGGATACCGTCTCCGTTTATGGGCGCGATCTTAATGGAAGCGGCGTTCTTGTGGTGGAACCGCGCCTGCGAGTATTCGGCGGATCGCGCCGGGCTGTTGGCGTGTGGTGATGTAAACAAAGCGATCTCGGCGCTGTTGAAGATCGGCGTTGGTCTTCAAGTGAGTCAAGGCATGGATGCCCAACGCGCTTTGCAAAAATTGCGCGACGAGATGAACGACACGGCAAGCAACTTTGGCGAGCTCTTTGCCACGCATCCGATGATCGCTAAACGCATTGACGAATTAAAAAAATGGGCGGCGAGCGCGGAATATGGAAAGTTGGTGAGGGGGTAGTGGGGTGGTTAGAGATTGGAGATTAGAGATTGGAGATTGGAGATTGGAGTTTGAAGTTTGAAGTTTGAATTTTGGAGTTTGGGATTTTGGAAGTTGGGATTTGGGATTTTATTTAACTATGGATCATTTCAAAAACATTTACACTCACCACGCCGAAGAATATCACTCGCTGATCGCGCCCGAGGACGTTGACGGGAATCTCAAAGCCGCGCTGGAATCGGCGGCATCCCTTAAGGGGAAGCGGATTCTCGATCTGGGCACCGGCAGCGGTCGTCTTCCATTATTGTTCGCCCACGAGTCGGCGCAGATGATCGGTCTCGATCTGCATTGGGGAATGTTGAATCAGAATCAAATCGAAAGAAAAAATGCAAATGGTGATTGGGGATTGGTGAATGGCGATATGCGCTATCTGCCGTTTCCGTCGGCGTCGGTGGAGGTGGTGACGGCGGGTTGGGCAATTGGGCATTTGCGAAAGTGGTATGAGGAGAATTGGCAAATTGAAATCGGCAAGGTGATTCACGAGATGAGGCGTGTGGCGACTGATAACGTGATTATCATCGAGACTCTCGGCACGGGGAGTCTCACGCCCGCGCCACCCGCGCCGCACCTGGCGGATTATTATGCTTGGCTTGAGGGGGAGTGGGGCTTTGAACGCAAAACGATCTCTACCGATTATCAATTTGGCAGCGTGGAGGAGGCGATTGAGAAAACGGAATTCTTTTTTGGAGCAGAGATGTCAGAAAAGATTCGCCGTAATAATTGGTCGCGCTTGCCAGAGTGGACGGGGATTTGGGTCAAGTAATTCTCAAACACCGAGTGTCTTCGAGGCACTCGGTGTTTGAATCTACTCCAATGTCATTGTGTTGTGAAAACTATGAACACGATAGACACAAATAAAAGTGCGCGAGGGGTTACTATTGCCTATTGAGGATCGTTCCTGAGTCGCATAAACTCTTTGCCGGTGTTTGATCACAATTTATTTTAGAGCGGAGTCATGACTGTGGATAAAGACGAACAGCCGGTAAATAAAAAAGTGGAATCGCTGATAGTGTGTAACGAGTGCCTTATGGCAATGATGGGCGGTCAACGTTTCAATCATTGTCATCACTGTCCTTGCTGTAAAGAGGAGGGTGTGGCAGTAAGACAGCCCATGCCACCCACGGAGGGCACTCACAAAAATAATTAAACGAGAAACGCCGCAGGCATGAACCCTGCGGCGTTTTATTTACTCACCTCACCCTAAAATTGATAAAATTTTCATCCGATGCGCGGTGAGTCGGAGTATAATCTCCACGTACAAGTTATCTCCAGCTCAATATCAAACGATAAATTCTCGTCTGCCACTGATAGCTATGCCGACTATTCGAAGCTTCAAACTAGTTGCCCTGCTCTGCCTTTGTAGCCTGTTTATATCTGCCGCTGCAAGCGCACAAACGGGACAGGCGACGGCTTATATTAATGATGTGAAGGGTCCGCAGGTGGTACAAGGCGCGGCAGGAACGCCCGGCTTGTCGCTTGAATTGGGATTCACGTTGCTAGACGCTGACAAACAAGTGATGACCGGGTCCGAGATTGAGTCTGTGGCGGTGGAGTTGGCGAATGGCAGCTATCCGGCGGTGGTGCAGAAACTGGAAACTCCATGGTCAATCGTCATTCTTGTAGATGGAAGCACGACCATGGCAAATTTCACGGCGAGTGCTGCGTATAAAACTGCGCGCACGGCACTTGCCACTGCCATTGAAAAAGCGCCGAAGGACGCCACCTTCGCCGTGCTCAAATTTGATAATGGCGCGCCCACTGTTTTGGATTTCACCACAAACGCCGATAAAATAAAAAACGCTTTATTGCAAATGCAAGCTACCTTTGGCGCGAACTCATGCCTCAACAACGGCGCTTACGAAGCAGTCAATAAACTTGCCAGCGCCTCGGGACGGCGGGCAGTGATCATTTTCACGGCGAGCGCCGACAATTGCGCGCAACGCACTGCTCAAGATGTGGCGGCGTTAGCCAAACAGAATCACATCCAAATTTATTCAGTGGGCTTGAAAGGCTTCGCCATTACAGAACAGGCGCTGGAATCTTTTTCTGCGCCCTCAGGCGGCTTGGCAAGTTTAAAGGAAGAGAACGCCTTAGGTTTTGCCTTCGGCAATGTGATGGCGGTTCTCAATAATCAGTGGCAAGCCAAAGCAACTCTTTATCCATCTGCCGGCCCACAGTCGGCGCAAATAAAAGTAACTCTCAAAGACACTTCAGTTCTGACCTCAGCCCCAATACAATTTACTTCGAATCAAGATTACCCCAGCCCGCCGAGAATTCGCCTGAAGGGTGAAGTCCAGTCCATAAGCGATGGCTTTATTTTTAACTTGGACATAACCAGTGCTGACAAGATCAAGCAGCTGAGCATTAACGTAATCAACAAAAGCACAGGTCTGACTGTCAACTCTCAAACCCTCACTAAAATAGCCGCTACCAACAAAGTCTTAGTGAACAACTTGGCGAATGGCAAAGACTACCAACTCACGATCACTGCCGCCGATGACAGTGGGCGAAAATTAGATGAAATAAAAACCGAATTTAAGTATGCGCCGTCTCAGCCCGAACTTGTGTTTGCGAAGATTGACTTGCCAACAGTGGATAAGCCGCAGTTTGTGATTTCGGTCGAGGCTAAAAACTTGGAGGGAGCGGTTAAGTATGAATTGTGGTTGTCAGATGAACGCGGCACCACCGCAGTAGATGGCACAAAACAAACTGTCCCTATCGGCGAACCCTTGAGTATCCCGGCGGCGAACTTGGCGAGCGGCGAGTATCGCGTTGTGGTGCGCGCTTTAGACAGCAATAACAAAGCGTTGGCTGAAGGTCGGTCCGAAAAAATCACATACCAAAGTCCGGGCGCGCTCGATGTGTTCGTCAAATGGATTCAAAGATCGCCGTTGGGCATCGCCAGCATTACCATCTTTTGTTGTTTATCTTTCATGATGTTAGCCGTCATCGGTTGGATCGCCTTGCCTAAACGCGCGGCGCAGCCAAAGTCGGTTGAGTTGGTGATGCCAGAAAAAATGCGCCGCCCGCCACCAGTGATTGTGGAGCCGGAAGTCAGAGCTCCGCCTCGTCCGGTAGAACGTCCCCGTTCACCTCAACCCGCGCCAATCTTACCCAAAGCCTCGTTGACCGGATATTCTCCAGCCGACGTGCGCGTGATCGCAGACATTACGAAACCGGCTTTTACAATAGGGCGCGTCGAGGGAAATGATTTAGTAATTCCGGTGGACAATACACGAGGCGTGTCCAGCAAACATGCCGTGATCACATTTACCAACGGGAAATTTTATTTACAAGATGAGCAGAGCACGTACGGGACGTCGGTCAACGATCAAAAAATACCAAAGGGGACGCCGACTCTTTTAGAGGATGGCGCGCTCATCGGGTTGGGCCCGAAAGTGAAAATCCAATTTCATTTGGAAAAAACTACTTAAGCGATTCGTTCACTGGCACTGATCACCGAAAGCAAGTGTGGTGCTGCTGTTGACTTCAATTTCGGTGTTCACGTTGTTTTCTTTTTTGCGTAACCAATCAATGCGGAGATTATATTTGCCGCGCGGCACAGTGAAGGAAAGTGTTTTGTAAGCGTGAATAGCTTGCGGTTGGGCTTGACCAAAGAAAACCGTGCCTTCGTCGCCACGACATTCCCTCAACGTGACAGTGACGATGGTAGGCGTGGGCGTCAAGAACACGGTAGCCGTCGGGGTGCGGGTAGTTGTTGGCGGGATAAAAGCAGTTAAAGTTAATGCGGCTTGTTGGCGATTGATAGCGACAGCCGTCGCCGTGGCAGCTTCATTCGCCAGTTGAGCAGCATACAAAGCGGTAGCCGTCTCGGCAATGTGCCGCCGACTCTCTGCCCGTTGAGTGGCTTCGGCGGCGGCGGCTTGTGTCCGTTGCCGTGCCGCAGTAGCGGTTGCCGCTTGCCCGCCAGTGATCTGATCTTGCGCTAGGATAGCGACGATACAAAGCAGCGGCACGCATACGACAACCGGAAGGATCGCCAAAAGAATTTGTGCTGCAAGCGGTATGGATCTTAAACGAGACATACCAACATATTATATAGGTATTCTATGCCCGCCTCAAAGGTTCGCGCCGATTACGATGCTCTGCAAGAAATTGCCACCACCTTCGATCAGCACGCTTTAAATTCGCGTCAGTCTTTGCAACGCCTACAACAGCGAATGGAGACGCTGCAAAACGGTGATTGGATCGGAAAAGGCGCGACCGCTTTTTATAAGGAAATGAATTCGGACGTGCTGCCGACGATGCGCCGCTTAGCCGCCGCTCTAGAAATGGCGAATCGGATCATCCGCCAATCTAGCCAGATCATGCAAGAGGCTGAAGACGAAGCCTCACGGCTGTTCAACATTCAACCGTCGTCTTTTGTTGGCGGCACTTTCGGGAATTTAGGAAACACGGCGAATGAATCCGTTGGAGCATCGTCGTCAGGCGGCGCCTCCGCAGGTGACACCGGCTCAACAAGTGGCGGCGCCAGTAGCGGATCGGGGTCCGGCGCAAATGCCTCAACAAGCGCGGGTGCAGGGGCGGCATCCTCTCAGGATTCTGTGTGGGCGCGTGATCCGCGTGAGTTGTTCACCGATAGCTACATGAGCGGTCTGATCGATTTACAATTTTCCGGCGGCGACACTCCAGAATTAAAAGAGGCGATGGAAGAATTGGCGAAAGAAATTGCCAACGATCCAAATGGACCCGGCGTGGATCGCATCTTGCGCCGAATTGCCGAACTGCGCGGGCGGTCCTTTGATGAGATTAAATCGGAATACAAACGTTTTCTGTTGGCGCGCGCGCAAGCCGACTCTGTTGCCCGCGCCAAAGGGCTTCCCCCGCCATCGCTTTCAAAATTGCTTCAAGGCAACTTTAGCGGATCGACTCAGCAATTACGTTTTGGCAAAGTGGTGGGCGATGCGTTTGGGATCGATCCAATTTTTGGCGCGTTACTAAACCCAACAGGCGGAAGCAATGTTTCGGGCAACAGCGCGAACGAGTATCACGGCATCTTTCACGATGCGGCAGGTTACTTTCATAATTTTCATAACGCGGGACCGGGTTATGATTATTTAGGCGTTGAGCGCGGCGACCCTTCTAATTCTGCGTCGGGTCAACAATCCGGGTTGCGCTATTGGAATGAAAAATTGTAACTGCTCAGCGTCATTGCGAGGAGCGTTCTGTGCGACGAAGCAATCTCGGTCGCGCTTTGAGATTGCTTCGCGAAGTGCGCTCGCAATGACGGAGTGGCTGGGTAGTTACGAAAAATTGCATTAGAGGCTGTAAAGCAAATTGCAGGTGACAGTCACTTCGCAAGTGACTGTCACCTTGTTACAGATTAGAGGCGTGATGTCTAAAAAAATTCTCCCATTCATTTTCGTGGTTAGTCTGTTCGTCGGTTTATTTTCTCTTCCGACGACTGCCGCCGCTCAAGGCGCGGCGACGTTTTTCGTCACCAACGTAGACGCCAGCCGTTTTCCTGAAGTGCAATTTCAATTGCGCGCGGTGAGCTTGGGCAACCAAGTTGTGCCAAGCCTCAACAGCGCGAATCTGTCCGTCTACGAAAACGGACAGATCGTTCCCAACGTTCAAATCGCGGCGCGCAACGAGGGACCCATCAACGTCATCTTCGTGATCGATCAAGGCGTGTACACGTATTACCAATTCTTCGGGCTGAACAATATCCGACAGGCGATCACGACTTTGGTTAGCGGCGGGCATTTCGTGGATACCCGTGACACGGTCAGTGTGTTAGGACGGCAGAATATCAACAGTGATCAAACGGTGACTCTGTTGCCAGCCACACGCAAGGGCGCAGATTTAACAACGTGGGCGGCGAACTTTAATTTTCAACAAAGCACCAATGTCACGAAAGGCTTGGTCGGCGTTGACGACGCTATCACTGCCATGTCGCAGTTGGTGGCAGCCCCCGGCAGTCAGACTGCCGCCATCGTTTTTATTACGCGCTTCGTTGAGGATCCGAATACGCAAGTGGCAACCACGGCGGCGCAAAATACGGCGGCAATAGCCAAACAAAAATTCATTTCTATCTACGCATTTCAAACTGACTTCGCGCAGACCTTTAAGCAACCCTTAGAGGCGCTTGCCACCGGCGCAACCGGCATGTATGTCCCATTAAACGCAAATACGATTGCGACCAACGTTACCCCTGTCTATCAGTCCTTAGCCTCTCAGCGCGTGGTTTATACAGTGTCTTACCGTAGCAAAGCGAGCGCGTCGGGCAAAAGGCAGATCACCATTAACTCGGCGCAACTTCCCACCTCGGGCCTCGCCGGTAGTTACGAAGTTAATCTCCAGCCGCCAAAAGTGAGTATTGCCAAACCATTGGCGGATAGCACGATACGCCGCGAAGCGAAGCCGAACGCGGATGGGACGAAGTTTTCCTACGATGTTAACAAGGTAAAAGTCACAGCAGATATTACCTGGTCGGCGAATCCGCGCACCATCAAATCGGCGCAACTGTTTGCCAAAGGGGAATTACAAAGCACGGTGCAGCCGCCCGCCGGAGCCACCAGCGTGGAGTTTGACTGGGATGTTGCGGATGTGGTGCAAGAAGGGATCAACTCGATCAAACTCGAAGTGCGCGTGACTGACGAGTTGGGTGTTGAAACCTCGGGCAGTTCTACGGTGAAGGTTGAAGTTGTTCTGCCGCCCAAGCCCGTAGAAAATCCGTTGACGTCTTTCTTAAGCAAGTATTGGGTGGTGCTGACCATTGGTGGCATTGGGTTGTTGATTGTTGCCATCATTTCAATCGCGGTGTTGGTCTTAGTTATGGCTAAACCTAAACCATCTCGAGAACAGGCTTCTTTGGTGCAGCACTATGCTGACAATCCTCAACCTCAAAATACGCTCATCGGCAGTAGTTCCGTAAGCAAGATAGCTTCGATAGGCGCGATACAAATTATTGAGGGGCCCAAGGGACTCATCGGCGAAAATATTAACATCTATAAACCGACGACGACGTTAGGGCGCGGCGCGCAATCGGCTGACATTGTGTTTTATCCCAACGAGCCAAGTTCGGTAAGCCGCCTACACTGCACCATCCAATTCGACGGCAGACTCTACAAACTGATAGACGAGAATTCAACCAGCGGCACTTGGCTGAACGGCAAACGACTCCAGCCTAACACCGTCGTAGAACTGCGCGACGAAGATGAAGTTATTCTCGGCGATGTCACCAAACTCGGCGTGAGATTCAGATTCTATGTTTCGCCCGACAAAGCGGAATCAAAGAGCCAAAAAGATTCCGGGCGCACCATGATCATTGACGATGATTGGGGCAAAGAAGGCACCGAAAAATTTAAAGACGATTAAAGGTAACGTTGACATCAGGAGATTAACGAATGTCGGGCATTATTATTACCGGGAGCGACACCAATCCGGGTGGACGAAAGTACAACGAGGATCGATGCCGAGTTGCTAGCTTCGTCACGACGAGTGGAGGAAATAGGCTGACGGCGGCGGTGGTGTGCGACGGAGTCGGCGGCGAGGAACGGGGCGAACGCGCCGCGCAATTAGCCATAGACGCTTTCTTTGACTATATCCGTCAAAGCGATCTCACGAATACCCCAAAACTTTTAAGCAGCGCGGTTAAACACGCCAACCTGATCGCCTTCAATGAAGCGGAGCAATTGGAAGGCAAGCAACGCATGGCATCTACGATGGTCGCCGCCATCATTGAAGGCGATCACACATTGTATATTGCCAACGTCGGCGACAGCCGAATCTATCTTTGCCGCGGCGGTCACTTGCGCCAATTGACGCGCGATCACAATTTCGTCAACGTGATGGTGTGGACGGAAAAGATGAACGCGGAAACGGCGGCGAACCATCCCGACGCCAACAAGGTGATGCGCGTTCTCGGCATCAAAGACAACATCCAAATAGATATGGGCATCTATCTGGATACAACCGATTACGGGAAAGCGAATGAGTTCGGACGCAAAGGTTTTAAACTTCAACCCGGCGATTCGATTCTGCTCTGCTCCGATGGGCTCATCAAACCCACCGTGACCACGCGCCAGCCTTTGGTAACGGAGCAGGAAATTATTCGCTCGCTGCAAACAGAAGAGGGCGACAAAGCGGCGCGCGCTATTATGGGTCTGGCTCTGGGACGTATCCCCGTTGGGGAGCGAGTAGATAACATCACCGTTGCATTATTACAAACAGAAGATCACTCCCGAGTTGTTAATCAAGTCAAACAACAAGAGAAAGAAAGTAACGAACATCGGCGGAAGACGATCACGATTGCCTCTCTCATAGCCATCCCATTGGGAGTAGCCCTCTTAATCACCCTCGCCGCGTTTGCCTATTTTTTTATTGAGTCCACCACCAGCGCGGCTGCCGTCACCACCCGCCTGGCCCAAGCTACCGCCGCCGCGATCATCCAAACGCAAACAGTGGCGGCATTCACTCCCACACCCACATCCACGAAAACCCCGGCGCCAACTCTTGCGCCGACTCTCGTTGCGGGCGAGATCGCCAAACTTAATGATGACAAATCTTTGTTGGAAGTTATTCTCGATGATAAGAGGCTAATCGCCGCGCCGCCGAATCAAAATCGCTTCGTCGCCGTGAATCATGCCAACACTCCCAACAGCGGACTGCTCGCTATGCTCGGCAGTTCCCAACTGCAATTTAACGCTGTGACAAATTCTAAAATTCAGTTGAGGTTGTTGCCAGGCAGCGATCTCTTCGCACAGACCAACCCTTATCAAAACGGAATCGAAATAGAATTGGCAAGGTTGTCTGTCGTTATTTCGGCAAAAGGTTGTTTGGGAGTTCACTACGCCGACGACAGCCGCCTCTCGGCGGATTGCTTCGACGGCGTGTGCGGGTTCAGCATCAACTTTGGCGCGCAGACCACAGCGTTTGAATCGGGACAACAAATTCAGCTAGACATCAGTCAGTTGAGACTCGCCGGACGACGCGAGATTCCGGCGGCTGACATTATTAAATACAGAGCGCTCCTATCGGCGACTAACGCTAGTAGACAAGCTATCACCGATTGCAAAGTTCCTCTGCCCAAACCCACACCCACGCTTGAAGCAACAGTCGTCAAAGCAACCGCCGAGCAAACTATTACGCCCACGCTAACATCTGAAACAGTTGGCGGCACAGCGACGCCAAGCCCATAAAAAAAGCGCGGTGTCTTCCAAAAAAGGAAGACACCGCGCTTTTGATTTAATCACCAAACATCTCGACTAGCTAATCACATAAAACGTCAAATTGAGTCGCCCCACGCGGATTTTTGAACCGGCAGGCAGAGGATACTTCGCGCCGAACCGCAGGCGCGTTGCGCCCAGTTGGGTTGCGTTGCGCTCGTTGATGCTTTCAATAAAGAATGAGCCATCTTTCTCGGTGAGGCAGGCGTGGTGGCGAGAGACGGTATATGATTCTTCGAGGTCTTCCAGATCCACCGCCAGCAATCTGTTCTTCGATGGATCACGGATTTCTTTTCGCCCAACAATAGCCGGTTGCCAGGCGATGTCGTATTCACTCAAATTTCTCTCATCTTGCAGATAGACGCGCTTATATTTTTTGCTGAGGCTTTCTCGCGCGCCGCGCCGGATCGCTTCTAACGTGCCGCTTGCTTCCACGACTCGTGAGCAGATCAACACACTTCCTTCTGTGACCCCCGATGTTTCAAGTTCCGCTTCGGGTGTGAGCGGCTGACGAGAATCTTCCAAGCGGATTTGGAATTCGCCGTCAAGGTTAAATTTGTCGCGGATGGTTGCGATCAAATTACCGACGAGCAAACTGCTCCGAAGATTCGCTCGCTTCGCGCCAATATCATTCGCCTGAACGTCAATCGTCACATTCATCCTGTCCATAGTATTTCTTTCTATCGCGGGCAGATCTCCGAGTTCTTTAAGAACTCGGAGATCTTGGCGCGGTTACTTCTTTCTGGAGTTATCACTGCGAGTCTTTTGCTTTGTCGCGCCCTCGTCGTCCTCAATCGTGACCGATGCCATGGTGTTCGGCGTGGCGTCCGGTATTTCTTTTGTCGTAAAGCTGCTGATCATATTCGCCTGCATACTCATCATCTTCGCCAGTTCAGCCATTGCATCACTGGCGGCGGCTGCCGCGGGGGGTGGCGCCGCCACCGAGACGGCTTCACCGCGAATGGCGGCTTCCAAAGCGGTGAGGTCTTTGGCGTGATAGCTCCACTGCGCGCGTTGATATTTTCCTCGAATCGATCCGATCCACTGATCGAAATACTCTTGCGGCGACAGATTGTTTTTTCCTTCGCCGAGTGGCATCGCCATCTGCACCAGAGTCGCTTGAACTGCTCTGACCATAAAACCGCGACCCGACGGCAGTTCTTTGGTGAGAGTGAAGTTGCCGCGGGCGCCCATGTAACGCACGGCTTCGTAATCTTGCAACACCAAAGTGAATCGCGCCGCCTCAACCCGCTTGCGGAATTCGTCGCCGCCGCCGCGCAGAATGCCCAACGTGCCGCCGACGACGAAATGAAGATTCTTGCCTTTGCCGATCTCGCTCAAAGCGGTGAGACCCAACTTGCCTTTATTTAAACTCTCGGCGTCGTCGTAATGATCCACGATGACCACGATGGATCGCTTCTGATTATTTTCCGGGATGAAGACGGCGGTCTTGCCTTGCAATTGGGCGATGACCTGCTCGTCATACTCGGCGCGTAAGCGCATCACCACTTCATCCATTTCTTTAGCGTTGGTGACGGTGGCTAACACATGTGGCAGACTCTCCAACAAGTTTTCGCTGCTGCCGCCGAAGTTAAAGAAACGGCGTGAGGCATCCGACGGATCTACCAACACCATCGCCAGTTGATCAGGCGAATAGGAATGGGCGAGCGCCAACACCAACGAGCGCAGTGTCGTCGTCTTGCCGGTGACAGGCGGACCCACCACCATCCAATGCGATCCCTTCGATTGGAATTCAACTCGCGTCGGCTCACGATCTAGATCGTTGATTCCTAACGCAACCGATTTTGGCAGAGTGCCTTGCCCTATCGGTGGCAAGCGTGTT
>JACRLA010000427.1 GCA_016215145.1 Chloroflexota bacterium | reverse complement strand
CCAACATCACGTACACAAACAACAAGTTCGCGCCTTCGAGCCAATTGGTTTCGCCGTCGGAGCTGACCAGCGCGGTGATGACCGAGGCGGCGATCATGGCGATCAATTCAAATTGATTGAAATGCAGCGTGAGATAGGGTGGCTTGAAGAGTAGACTCACAAAGATCAACACCGGCGCGACAAACAGAGCAATTTGCAAACTCGATCCAACAGCGATCTCCATGCTCAACTCCATATCGTTTTTCATGGCGACTTGCACCGCCACCAAATGCTCCGCCACGTTGCCGATGATCGGGATCAAGACGATGCCCAAGAAAAATTCGGTGATGAAGGGAAACTGTTTGACGATAGGTTCGACGGTGCCCACCAGCATCTCGCTCAACAGCACCACAGCAATTGTTGCAATCGCCAACACGATCGCCGATTTACGCACCGACCACAAATGCAAATGATCTTTATGCTCGACTGACGGGCGGGTGAGAGGCGTTTCGGGCATTGGCACGCGGAACGAATACACAATGCCGAGGGCATAGATCAGAATCATGCAGATCGCCACGCCGATACTCAAGCCTTCCACTTGCGGCGAGGTGTCGGGACCGATAGACGCGCTGAACAACGAAGGGATGCTCAAAGCGATCAACGCCATGAGCAACATGTTGGCGTTCTGCCCGGCGCGCACCCGATCAAATTTTTGCGTGCCGTTCTTGAGCCCCCCCAACAACAAACTCGCGCCCAAGACCAATAACAGGTTGCCCAAGATCGAGCCCGTAATGGACGCTTTGACTAACTCCAACAGTCCTCGGTTCAATGCCACAATGGTGATGATCAATTCTGCGGCGTTGCCCAGCGTGGCGTTGAGCAAACCACCGATGCGCGGACCGGTTCGTTCTGCCAGCATCTCGGTACTCTCGCCGATCAAACCTGCCAACGGAATCAAGGCTATACAAGCAAAGATAAACACAGTCAACGGCGCCCAATGCAAAAATTCTGCGGCAAGGGCTAACGGCACAGCCAGAAGCAGCCAATAAGATTTATTCATTTGCAAAAAAGTCTTGAGCATAAGTCTCTCTCCTCTTCAATAATGATGCGGCGATTATAGCGTATAGCAAATCGCGTGTCGCGTATCGCAATCGCATATCGCGTATCGCATATCGCGTATCGCATATCACGCATCACGTATCACGCATCACGCTGTCCGCCATTCGCTACGCATAGCGGCTATCCGCCATTCGCTATATAATTTATTCCATGCCCGAGGCGTTGCTCAACAACCGTTATAAAGTTCTGGCGCAAATTGGCGCGGGAGGGATGTCGCTCGTCTACAAAGCGCAGGATATGTCGTTGGGTAGAGCCGTGGCGATTAAAGTTCTGCGCGAGAGTTACACGCGCGATACGGAATTCTTGAATCAATTCTTGCAAGAGGCGCGCGCCGCCGCCAACCTCGCCCATCCCAATATCGTCACCGTACACGATTTCGGCGAAGACAGCGGGCGCTATTACATCGTGATGGAATTTATCGAAGGGCAAACGCTTAAACAGATCATTCGCGACGAAGCGCCACTGAATCTTGAACGCACGATAGAGTACGCCACACAAATTTGCGCCGGCGTGGGTTACGCTCATCGCGCCGGGTTGGTTCACTGCGATCTTAAACCGCAGAACATCATGATCACACCCGAAGGTCGGATCAAAGTAACCGACTTCGGCATCGCTCGCGCCTTGATCACTATTCATCCTCAAGAAGCAAATGAGATCGTGTGGGGCAGCCCGCAATACTTCTCGCCCGAACAAGCAACCGGCAGCGCGCCTACTCCGGCTTCGGATGTGTATTCCATCGGCATCATGTTGTACGAAATGTTGAGCGGACGTTTGCCGTTTCAATCCGAAACGCCAACATTGTTAGCCTTGATGCACGTCCGCGACGAAGTGCCATCGCTGTCGCTCTACAACCCGGCTATTCCTGAAGCCATCGAACGCATCATCAAAAAAGTTTTGTCGAAGGAACCCGCGCTGCGCTATCGCAATGCCGATCAACTCGGACACATTCTGCACTCGTACGGTGAACGGGGAATGGATATGACGATGGGTCGCGCCGCAGTGACGGTGACACCGTCGTCCCCGCCGCAGCCGGTTCGCCCTTCGCCATCTGCCACCACGCCCACGCGCCCGTCTGTCTCTCATCGTACTCAACCCGCGCCCACCGTTATTAAACGTGTTGTTGAAGAAGAAGAGGTCTACGGCGATGAAGAGGAAGACGAGGGCATTGATTGGTTAGCCATCCTTCTGGGCGCGGTGGCTTTGGTCTCGGTGTTAGGATTGATTCCCCTGTGGTTGTTTGTCCTCATTCAATATAACCCCGGACTGCTGCGGTAAGACGGATTTCAAATCCGTCCTACTAACACAAAACTAATACTCCTCGCTTACCATTTCTTAATCCCAATAGTCCATTCGGTGAATGGAAAAAACGAAAAGGGTTGGTATAATCACGAGTGCGATGATAAACAATCATTGCATAGTGAGACTGGAGGCTCGTTGTGAATAACCCCGTGAATAATCCTGTGAATAACCCTCGTGTACGAAATTTCCTTGTGTATGGCTTGCTGATACTCGCCATCGGATTGATCTTGTGGTCGGTACGCACACAAACTCAACAACCAAAATCTATGACGCTAAGCGAAGTGGCTCAAGCGATGCGGCGCGGTGAAGTAGATAAAGTTTCGATCAACAATGATGATCTAACTGTCACGTTCAGAGATAAGACCTCTGCCGTCGTCCGCAAAGAATCCACCTCCACCGCGCCCGAACAATTTGCCGCGGTGGGCGTCAGCGCCGAAGACCGCGCCCGCGTGGAGTGGGAAGTCGCCCGCCCTAGCGAATGGGCGGGCATCATCCCGATCATTGGTTACATCTTGCCCGCCGTGTTTGTCATGGGCTTGATCTACTTTATGCTTCGGCAAGCGCAAGGCAGCAACAACCAAGCGATGTCGTTTGGCAAAAGCCGCGCCCGCATGTTCACCGGCGATCAGCCGACGGTGACGTTTGAAGACGTGGCAGGCGCCGAAGAAGCCAAAGAAGATTTAAAAGAAGTTGTCGAGTTCCTCAAAGAGCCGGAAAAATTTATTCAACTCGGCGCGCGAATCCCTAAAGGCGTGCTGCTCGTCGGATCACCCGGCACCGGCAAAACGTTGTTAGCAAAAGCTGTCTCCGGTGAAGCCGGAGTCCCCTTCTTCTCCATTTCAGGTTCAGAGTTCGTCGAGATGTTCGTCGGCGTTGGCGCCAGTCGCGTGCGCGATCTTTTTGATCAAGCAAAACGACATTCACCGTGCATCGTCTTCGTGGATGAAATTGACGCGGTGGGTCGCCATCGCGGTGCCGGACTCGGCGGTTCGCATGATGAGCGCGAGCAAACGTTGAATCAGATTCTGGTGGAGATGGACGGCTTCGATACGGACACCAACGTGATCGTGGTCGCCGCCACTAACCGCCCCGATATTCTTGATCCAGCTTTGATGCGCCCCGGACGTTTTGATCGTCGCGTGGTTTTAGATCGCCCCGATGTTAAAGGACGTGAAGCGATTCTCAAAGTTCATCTCAAAGGCAAACCTGTTGGCACCGATGTGGATACTGGCTCACTTGCTAAATCCACACCGGGTTTCGTCGGCGCGGATATTGAGAACATGGTGAACGAAGCGGCTATTCTCGCCGCGCGCCGCAACAAAAAGCAGATCAGCATGGAAGAGATCGAAAACAGCATCGAGCGTGTGATGTTAGGACCCGAGCGCAAGAGCAAACTCATCACCGCCAAAGAGAAAGAAGTGATCGCTTATCACGAAGCCGGTCATGCGGTTGTGGCGCGCGCCACCGCCGATCACGACCCCGTGCGCAAAGTGACGATCATCCCGCGCGGTGTGGCGGGCGGCGTGACGTGGTTCTTGCCGAGCGAAGACATGAACCTGACCACTCGCGGCAAACTCAAAGCAATGCTCGCCGGAGCGATGGGCGGACGCGCCGCCGAAGAACTGGTCTTCGGCGAGATCACCAACGGCGCCAGCGGCGACATCGCGCAGATCACCGACATCGCCCGCACGATGGTCACACGCTGGGGCATGAGCGAAAAACTTGGACCGATGACCTTCGGCAAAAAAGAAGAACTGGTCTTCTTAGGCAAAGAACTCGGCGAACAACGCGATTACTCTGACTCGGTGGCGCAGGAGATTGACGCTGAAGTGCGTAAGCTAGTTAAAGAAGCGCACGAAGCGGCGTTGAAAACTTTGCGCGAACACCGCGCTATATTAGATCGAGTCGCTAAAAAGTTAATGGAAATTGAGACGTTGGATATGGAAGCGTTTGAAGCCGTGTTCAACGGACAAGAGCCGCCCACCGAATCGCCAAGTGGCGGCGTCCCCACGCCACCCCGTCCCGCCCGCCCCGCACCCGAATCCCCCGCGCCAACAAAGGGCGGACCGATTCCGGTGCCATCGGGTGCGTAGTTCAAAGGAACGAAGGGGGACAAAGGAAATAAGGGAAATAAAAAAACTCCGGACTATCGCCGGAGTTTTTTTGTTAATCCACTTCCGCTTGTTCCTGCCTCAACTGCGTATACGCCGTCAACATCAAATACGCGCAGAAGAGAAACCCCGCTAACAACACGGTGAACAACATCGTCGGCGAATATTGGAGGGGATGCCGTATTCGCTGCCACACGTCGCTCAGCAAACTGATCGGCTCAAAGAAAATATCCCAACTGTTCCAACGCAAGAAACGTCCCAAATAAACTCCGAAGGCGCTTAAGCCCAACGCGGCAAAAGCGAACATCCAACTGATCACTTTGCCAAACAAGTTAGCGATCCAATCTTGTATCCATTGCAGCGAGACGAAGCCCATAAAAAATCCCGTCCAGGCGAAGGCGGCGAACATGATCACGTCGTACCACCAAATGTCGCTGTTGATCGAGCGCAGGTGAATGAGATCGGTGACGAGATAGGGCGAGTTGGGGAAGAAAAGCAACCACAAAAAAGCGAGCGGGGGAAAGATTAAGTAGCTGAAAAACTTGCGCTCATAATATCGAAAGGCGATGATCGAACACAGCAACGGTATCCACGCCAGAAAAAGATTCCACATCATAAATCCGTAGTGACCGTTGTTCATGCGCCAGAAACGCGCGAGCAGCATCGCCAGACAAAACGCTGAAGCGAACCCCAGCGCGGCGAGCATGAAGAGTTTGTGGCGATGACGGGAAAGGGTTTTGAACATAATGTGTATGTCGTATTCCGTAAACAAGTTTTGAGCAAGCACTCAAGTGCTTGTCATGAAAAGATGCCGAGCATTATGTGGGGGAAATGCGTTTACAACATGACGCGAGGTATGCGGTTGGGATACGCGAGGGAAGCAATACTCGGGTTTTAAACCTTTGAACGCTGATTCTTTTGACTCTACAGGATTTAACTTAAATGCTTGAAGGGTCATTCCGAGGAGCGTTCTTTGCGACGAGGAATCTCTCGGATTGCCCCAGAGATTCCTCGCGGAAAAACGCCGCTCGGAATGACGCGCTTGTATAAGTAATATCACAACTCCATCATCAACAACGGAATCTCCATCTCATCTTTACTCAACCCGCCGTGATGTCCGTAATACCTTTGCTCAAATTTGTCTTTCTCGTACCACCACACTGATTCGTTTTTGTATGGAAGAATGACGAGATGCCCCACGCGCGCCAAGAACTCGTCGGAAATTCGCGGACCAAAATAACCTTCGTCAATCATCTCGCTCACTTTACGCACGTCGGCTTTGCCTTGTAGACGCTGCGCGAAAAATTCGCGCGCTTCGTCAAGGCGGTCACGCTTCACGTATAGAAAGTAATCGCGCGGCGAACCGGCAGGGATTTTGAATTGCCCGGCGCGGGTCTTCTGCAAAAATTTTTCGTAACCGGCGAAGCGCGGATCGACGTTGAAGTAAATGGTGGTGACAGGGTCCACGTCGGCTAAACCGTGATCGGCGGTGACGATCAGCAGCGTGTTTTTAAATTTTCCGCAAGAACGCTGGAACAGCACTCGCTCCATCGTGTTGAGAAAGGTATCCACTTCTGCCTCAAACTGCGGCGAGGTCGCGCCATATTCGTGCCCAATTGAATCAATGTTGGAGAAATACGAATAGAAATAAGACGGCGTCGCTCGCTTGGCGAGACGCATTTGCAAATTGATAAGCGTCTCTGACCAGGTATGAATGCGCCGCACTTCCGTCGCGCCGCGAAAGATGGCTTCGGAATAAGTGGATGGCGTGTAATCGCGATGTTGAAAAATGTAAGAGGCGATGCCTTGCGCGTTTAACGAATCGTAAAAAGTTGTTTGAGGGTAAAGTCGTTTGGGGTCAGCCTTCGCTTGTCGCAACGTCTCGCGCTCGCGTGTGCCGACAAACGAAAACATAAGCGGCATGATCATCGCATCCAACGACGGCTCGTAGTATTGCCACTCGAACACACCGCTCTGCCCTACAGGTAAGTTGGTGTGCAGCGTGGTGATGTGCGCCGCCGTGGTAGACGGAAATTGCGACGTGAGTTTGAGAACAGAACCCTCTTGGCTGAAGCGTTTGAGGAAGGGATACGAGTCGCAGTATTTTTCAAAGAACCGCCAACCGAAGGCGTCCACCAAAATCAAAATCACCGAATCGTATCGCCGCGAAAATTTTGGATCGAGTTTGATAGAGGGTTGTTCGAATCGTAATTCGGTTTAACAAAATCATTCGTCCAACTCATTTCCTTTTGTTCCTTCTTTTCCCCAGTAATAACACCAAGACACAAAGGCACAAAGTCTCAAATTTTTTCTTAGTGCCCTTGAGCCTTCGCGCCTTTGTGTTTCATCACAAAAGTTGAGTGTTCAAAAAAAATACCGCAGAGTTCGCCGAGACCTCTGCGGTAAATCTCCAATCTCCAATTACTAATTACTATTTACTTCTTCGCCGCCTCTTTGTGCTGCCGCACGAGCTCGCGTCGCAACACTTTGAACACGGCTGTCTTGGGCAGTTCGGGACGGAACTCGATCTGATACGGCACTTTGTATTTCGCCAATTTATCGGTGCACCACGATTTGAGCTCGGCTTCGGTGGCAGATTCACCGGGCTTCAACACCACCCAGGCTTTCGCCGCCTCACCATGTTCGGGATGCGGCACGCCGGCCGCCGCCGCTTCCAGCACTTTAGGATTCGCCGCCAGCGCTTCTTCAATATCGCGTGGCCATACTTGGAAACCGCCGATCTTGATCAATTCCTTCTTGCGATCCACGATGTAGAAGTAACCATCTTCATCCATGCGGGCAATGTCGCCGGTGAAGAGCCACGGCTTGCCGCCATCGCCCAGATCGCGCAATGAGTTTTGAGTCTCAGTAGGCATGTTGTGATAGCCCCACATCACTTGCGGACCACGCACGATCAACTCACCTACTTCGCCCATAGCCATTTCGGTTTTACCATCATCCAGATCAACGAGTTTCACTTCCATATCCGGCAGAGGCATCCCGATGGAACCTTCTTTGTTCTTGCCCATGAATGGATTGCAATGGCTCGCCGTCGGCACTTCCGACATGCCGAATCCTTCAAAGACGGTGCCGCCAGACAACGATTCAAATTTTGTTTTGGTGTCGAGCAACAACGGCGCCGAACCGCTGATGCAGGCTTTGATGGACTTGAGATTCACTTTACCCGCCGCCACGTCGGGATGATTGTTGATGGCGTTGTAAAGTCGTGGCACCGCCGGGAACAGAGTCGGCTTATATTTATTGATGTTGGCAAATAAATCTTTGAGATCACGCGCGTCGGGGATCATCACCATCGGGTTGGCCGTCGCCACCGAGAACGACATACCGGCGATCATGCCATAGACATGAAAGAGCGGGATCGCCATCATCATAACTTCACCGGCTTCTTTCATCCCGACCAGCCAGGCATGTAATTGCATCGAGTTGGCGACGATGTTGCGATGCAATGCCACTGCCGCTTTGGGTGTGCCGGTGGTGCCGCCACTGTATTGAAACAGCGCGCGGTCTTCGCCCGTCACTGTGACGTTAGGACGATCCGACGGTTTGAACTTGGCGAGCAGGTCTTTCATAAACACATCGCCTTCACGCAGTTCAACGTGATGCCCTTCCTTCTTTTCTTTGGCGATGCTGAACAACAAGCCCAACAAAGGCGGCAGCGCTTCTTTGACATTGGTGACGATCACTTTCTTCAACTTTGTTTTACCGCGCGCCTTGTTAATGGTGTCGTAGAACTTGCTCATCACCAGCACCACGCCGATCTCGGCGTCATTCAATGGCGTCACCAATTCGTCGGCGGGGTAGGTCGGGTTCATCGCCACGACCACGCCACCGGCTTTAAGGATGGCATAAAACGCCAGCACGAACTGCGGGATGTTGGGCATCATAATCCCGACTCGATCACCTTTTTTAACTCCGAGGCTCGCCAAGCCTGCGGCAAGTTGATCGGTCATATCATTCATTTGTTTATAGGTGATAGTCGCGCCTTTAAAAATTGTGCAGGGCGCATCGGGATGCTTGCGCGCCGCTTCTTCCAACTTCTTGAAGATCGGGTCTTGCGTGGGATACGGCTCTAACGTGTGAGGAACTCCGGGGGCGTAGTTCTTAAGCCAAGGTTTTGTAGACATTGTCTTCGATCCCTTTCGAATGATGAGATATTTTGATGGGTAAAGTGATTATGAATGAGTCGTCCTATTGAGTCAATAGGGTATAACAAAAGACCACAGAGTGTCTTAAAGACACTCTGTGTCTGAATTAGTTGAGTTCTTTCTCCAAAATTTCGCGCATGGCATCCTTGCGCGCCGCCCCGCCCAGCAACTCCAGCCGCCGCACGCCGAGCGGGTCAATTGCCTCACGCAGCAACCGCACCTCTTCAACGGTAGGCGGTTCGGTCTCGGCACACTGCGGCGCGACCTCGACGGCGAAACCTGTCTTGGCTTTAATCCGCTCTAACGTCTCGCCCGGATGAATCGAGATCACCCGCATCACACCATTGGCAAAATCAAACTGCCCCAAGTCGGTGATGAGGTAATGCGGACCCTTGCCAAGTTTTCGATTCGGCGTGTGACCCATGCCCGACAGAAAATCGAGTTGAGGAACAAAGGTGACTTTGGAATGGCGCGGCACGTATAAATAAATTTGATCGGATAACACCGTCACATCGGGGATGCCGCCACTGCCGGGCATCCTCATTCTCGGTTTAGCATAGTTCGCGCCAAAAGCGATGTTGTTAGAGTTGCCGCATTGATCCATTTGCCCCGGACGAAAAAATTCTTTCGGCGCGAGTCGCGGCAGCAATTCGGTGGCGGCGCGAGCGAATCCAAAACTGGTGATTGCCTTATCGAGCCACAACGATTCGATCTTGGATAACCCCAACGGCGCCCAATCTTGGCACACGCCCTGCCCTATCGCCGAAGCGAAATATAAATTAGGAGCGTGCGTGCATTTCGCCAAAATATATCCGGCGGCAACCAGCGGCGTGGCAATGCCCTGCGCCACAATATCGCCATCTTTTATTTGGCGCGAGATGCAGACGGAGATGAGTTCGTCAATGGTGAAATCAGAAGATTTATTCATATGCCAAACTCTGCTGCACACTAATCTGCGTCGCGCTGCGGGCGGGCAGCCAACTGGCAAAAATGGATAACAGAATAACGATCACTAACCACCACGCCACACCCTCGTAAGAGTAAATGTAGAAGAATGGAAATTTTAACGCGTCACCCAACACCTTCACAAAGTATTGCGCGGCGATCATGCTCAATGGAATTGCTTGAATCCAACTCAACACACCCAACATCAGACCCTCGCCCATAAAGATGAAAGCGATGTCGTTAGAAGAAGCACCCACTGCCCGCATCACGCCGATCTCGCGTTTGCGTTCCATGACATTGATCGAGAGCGTGCCAGAGAGCCCAATGCTCCCGACAATAGCAACGAGCAACGTCATCGTTTGCAGCAACCCGCCAATGAGCGCCCAGATCACGCCGCTTAACTCTTCGTTCTCTTTCTGCCCACTTGCCAAAACCACGTCAATCTTTTGTTGAGCAAAATAATTTTCCATATATTTTTTCACGGCGTCTTGCGTAGCGCGTGTGTTGCTATTCGTTTTGATCAACGCCACCGTACCGCGTCCGGCTTGATGGATGTCGGCGTTCAACAACTCTTGCCGCACAAATGCCGTGTTCTGCCCCCCGCCCACACCAATATCAAATACCAAACCGACTATCGTCCATGTTGCTTTACGATTTCCGCCATAGTCCAATTCGATCTGATCGCCCAACTGCACACCCATATCCGCCGCCAATTTTTGATTCATCACAATCGCCCGCCCGTCGTTATTTTCCAACAACCGCCCGGCAACCAAAGTAGCGTGCAAAGTTTGTGCGCCATCCGGTCCACCGCGCAACTGTATTGTGTAGTCGTTGCTCGAACCACTCGCGCCTAATTTGTGCACCTTCGCTTGCTGCCATGTCCACACTTCAACCAAGTTCACGTCGGGATGAGAACTGATCGCCGCGATTAATTTATCGGTGCGTTGAAAACCTTTGAAGATCACAATCGCGTCACAGCCCCACGCCTCCCAGATACTGGCAAATGTTTTATCAAACGATGAGCCGGTCGTGGTCACCATCATGAAGATCGCCCCCGCACTAATGAGGGTAATCTCGGTCAGTGTCACACGCCACATACGGCGAAACGTATTTCTCAAAGCGATTGTCACCATCCGCGGCATCCCCTGAATCTTTGACATCAGTTGATCGATCAACCCCGCGCCGTAACGTCCTGTTCCCACACCGTACGCCGCAATCGCCTGACGCACGGGGATGCGGACTCCGTTAAAGATGGGCACCAGCGCCGCCGCCAACGGCGTGATCAGCCCCATCATCACCTGATAAAAAATTGGCATGGGCAAGAGTCTAAATTCTAACGGCGGCACGTTGAACGCCGTCAGCCAAAACCGCGCCATCGAATAACCGATGACCATGCCCAACGGCACGGCGATGAGCAGACTCAACACGCCATAGACAACCACACCGGCGAGATAGATCGCAAAAATTTGTCGCCACTCGCCGCCAATTGTTTTCATAATACCGATCTGAGTCAATTGTTGAGCGACAATGGCATTGATAGTATTGACGACGAGCGTCGCGCTCAAGCCCATTGAGAAAAACGCCATGACAATGAGGATAAGACTCAAGCCGTTGAGAAATTCTTGTTGAACGGCGCGGTCCGGGTCTTGAAATTCTGCCGTGCTGATCGTGTCAGAAGTGACATTCGCCCCAAGCCGTTTCAATTTCTCTTGCACGGCTTCGGTGACTTGTTTAACTTTCTCTTTGTCGTAGCGATCAATGGTAAAACGCACGTTGTTAAAATTGCGCGTGCCAAACAAACGCTCCATTGTGTTGCGGCTCACGTAGAACGCGGCTTTGTTGATCGGGTTGAATTCCGGCGGCGCTTGCGCCGGATCGCGCACGGTGCCAACAATTTTTAACGGCAGCGCGCGGTTGTTCGCTTCCACATACACCACGCTGCCCAGCTCCCCCATCGCGTATCCAACTAAGTGCGAATCTTCAACCATGATCTCATCGTCATGCGTCCAACGCCCGCGCTTCAATTCCAACAGATCAAATTTCTGTTGGGTAAACTCGCGCGCCAGCAACGATGAATCTTTCCATTCGGCATCCAGCGTCGGCTTCCAACGAATGGAAGCGGTGATCCAACCTTCGGCGTCTACCACTTGCGGCATATTGATCACCGCCTGCACCGCATCGTCATCCAAAAACGTGCTGAACGTCATCCGCGCGTGAGGCGAGCGATTCAAGTTGCGCGAAAGCGTCATCTGCTCGTTTAAAAATGTGTCGCTGGCGGTTGTCATGCCCAACGCCACAACGCCCACGGCGATGCTCGACACCACAAGCAGTGT
>JACRLA010000426.1 GCA_016215145.1 Chloroflexota bacterium | reverse complement strand
CGGCAGAACCTGAGGCGGGCGATGACGCGATCAAAGCGGCGTGGTATCCGCTCAATAAACTGCCCGACGTGGCTTTTGATCACAAAGACATCATCAAATACGCTCACCAACGTTTGCGCTACAAACTGGAATACACCTCTGTCGGTTTCCGTTTGCTGCCCGCCGAATTCACGCTTGCCGAATTACAAACGGCGTATCAAATTGTCTTGGGCGAAGAACTGGACAAAAGAAATTTTCGGCGGCGAATTCTCGAAGCGGGGATTATTGAGGAGACGGGTAAATATCGTTCGGGGCAAGTTGGTCCGCGCGCGCAGCTCTATCGCTATCGTGATGATGCCGTAGTTGAGGCAAAGGCGAGACGGTTGTTCCCGTAGAATAAGAAACCCGCTTTCTCCAAGAAAGCGGGTTTCTATCTTACTTCAACACCAACAACAACACCCCAATCACCAACAACGGCAAACTCGTCCCCACCAAAAAATTAAACATGCGGTTATCACTGCGCGTGATGAGATACCCTAGTTTTTCAATTTGAGTCAACGAACCAAGCCCCAACCCGATCACTCCACCCCACATCACTGCCCCGCCCCAGCCGACTGTCGTTGGAATATACGACCATGTCGCCGCCATCATCGCCCCGCCCAACATTCCGGCGATCAGCCCGATCAGTTGATTGCGGCGGATTTGTTTACGATCATTCATATCACTTAAACAACGTCTGCAACTTCATCGCCAACTGCATATCGCCTTTGATCTTAATCTTGCCCTGCATAAAAAGATTCATCGGATTCGTTTCGCCGTTGCTCATGGCAAGATAATCTGCCGCGCTCACCGAAAGAGTCATCGCCGGGTTTGCCGCCGTGCCTTCGTTGACCGTTAACTTTTGGTCGGCGAATGTTAAATTCCATTGCCCGCCGCCATCACCGGCAAGATCAAGTTGAATCACTGTATTCATCCCGACAAGCGACTCGGGTGAAACTAACGACGGCATTTGTGACACCATATCACGAACCGAACTAAATTTTGGCATGAAGATAATCTCCTATAGTAGACAAAGTATGTGTTTAGCCTCCCGAAGGTTTTAAAACCTTCGGGAGGGTTTATGTGCACACCAGAGTATAGCAGAGAGATTCTATTTTTTCTCTATGCTATACTCGAATCGTGATCAGAGAAAATAGAGACTTCCAAAGTCTGGCAAAACAATGAGACGAAAGTCGAACACCTCATTTTTAGAATGGGTTGCCATCGTCGGCATCATTGCCTCGATTGCGCTGTTGGTGATTCAATTGGCGGCGTACAGCAACGTCCGCGAGCGGCTGCCGGTTGGGATGGTCATCGGCGGCGTCCCCGTAGGCGGGCTTACGCGCCAAGAGGCGCAGTCCGAGCTTCAGCGTATTTATTCCTCACCCATCGAACTACATTATCGCAACGCGGTGTTCAATCTCGATCCGGCGCAGATCAGTTTTCGCATGGATACCGAAGTGATGCTCACCCGCGCCGACACCTATCGCAGTGATTCAAATTTTTGGGGCGGCTTCTGGGATTACTTGTGGCGGCAACCGGGGAAATCGGTGGAGGTCACACTCAAAGCAGAATATTCCGAGACGCAACTTCGCAACTATCTTAAAGATGTTGCGCGTCGCTACGATGTCGCACCCACCGGCGGCGTGGGCGATCCGAGTTCGCTCAACTTCACGAAGGGTCAACCCGGCGTCACGCTTGAAATTAATTCTTCCATCGCCGTCATTGACTTCGCCTTGCGCCAACCGGTTAACCGCCGCGCCGCGCTCACCATCTTTGAAGGCGGCACGGCGCGTCCGCCGATCACCGCGCTTAACCAAACCCTCAACGACTATCTGAAGAGCAAAGATTTTAAAGGCGTTGCCAGCGTTGTGGTGATCGATCTGCGAAGCGGTCAAGAGATCATCATCAACCCCGATGTGGCGTTTAGCGGCGCCAGTGTGATGAACATGCCGATCTTGATGCAGACATACATGAACTGGGGCACCGACATTCCATCCGAGATCAACACCCGCATCGCCGACGCCATGACGCACGCTTCAGATGAACAAGGAAATTTTTTGCTGGCGGACGTGGGCGAGGGCAACGTCATTCGCGGCGGAGATCGCATCAACACCAATTTGCGTTTGCTGGGGATGCAGAACACGTTCATCGCCAAAGGGTTTAATCAGCAAGGCAGTGGCGCGTTCATTAAAACGCCTGCCAACAAACGCACTGACCTCAGCACAAAACCCGATCCTTACATCCAAGCAACCGCCAACGACATCGCTTCGCTCTTGACAATGATCTATCAATGCGCCAGTAACGGCGGCGGCGCGTTTGCGCTCGCCTTCCCGACACAGATCACTCAAGCCGAATGTCAGGCGATGATCAGCGTGATGGCGCAAAACCAAACGGGCGCGTTGATCGAAGGCGGCGTGCCGGATGGCGTGCGCGTGGCACACAAAGAAGGGTTAACCGACAACACCTACGGGGATGCCGCCATTGTGTTCTCGCCCAACGGCGACTACATCTTGGTCCAATATATTTGGACGCCGGAATTTTTAAAGTGGGAGTATGGTTCAACTTTAATGGCGGATATGTCGCGCGCGGTCTACAACTATTTCAATCAACCGCCCGCCGGTCAGAAATAAAAGTTCGGCGAATAAATTCCTGACAACATGAAGCGAAATCCGTCTGCGCGGATTAAACATGAAAACTCGTTTCTCCATCATCGTCTTGATCGTGTCTGTCGCCGCACTCATCCCAAGCATGGCGCAAGCCTCTCGTCGCGCCTCGCCCGCTCTCATTCCTCTTTTTGCGCCCACTGCCACGCCCGCCATTGACTTCACGGTGAACAGCACCACCGATGAAATTGATGATGACACCGGCAATGCCACCTGCCACACCTCAAGTAACACCTGCACACTGCGCGCGGCGATCATGCAAGCAAACACATCAGGCGGCAACAAAGTGATCTCATTGCCCTCAGGCACTTATACTCTTTCGCTCACCGGCGCAAATGAGGATGCGGCTTCCACCGGCGATCTCGACATCATTGCGGATGTGCGGATCATCGGAACGGGATCGGGCAAAGTGATCGTGAGCGGAAGCGGTGATCGCGTCTTCCACATCATCGGCAGTGTCACCGTCACGATCACCAACGTCATGATCCAAAATGGAAATCTGGTGTTTCAGGGCGGTGGCATTTACAACGCGGGTAATCTCACGCTAGTCAACGTCACCGTTAAAAATAATTCCGCCAACAACGGCGGCGGCATTTACAACACCGGCACGCTCACGCTCACCAACAGCACGGTCAGTGGTAACGGCACGGGAGGCATTGAAAGCATCGCCTCATCAACATTGAGACTCAACAGTTCAACCATCGCCTCAAACACCTCAAGCACGTCGGGGGTCGCTGGCGGCATTACGATAAACGGCACGACGACAATTAAGAACAGCCTCATCGCCAACAACACCGGCGGCGATTGCAGCGGCACAATCACAACAGCAAATTACAGTTATCTCCCAAGCGGATGTTCCGTATCAAGCGGTAGCAACAACACCACGTCAGGCAGCATCAATCTGGCGGCGTTGGGTGACAACGGCGGCAACACCGACACACATAAGCTCAACACGAGCAGCGTGGCAATTGACGCAGGTGATCCCGCCGGATGCAGTGACAGCAACAGCGTCACTCTCGAAACTGATCAACGGGCGCAAGCGCGAACAAACGATGGCGATGGCAATGGAAGCGCGCGCTGCGACATGGGCGCGTACGAAGGGGCTACCGTCAACACGCCCACACCGACTCATACTCTCACACTTACGCCCACGCTCACCCCCACTCACACACCGACAAAAACTTTCACGCCGACGATCACCAATACGCCGACCAATACTTTGACACCGTCGCTCACGCCCACACCCACAATTACCTTGACGCCGTCGTTGACCTTAACGCCATCGATCACATTCACGCCGACTGAAACGCTAACGTTAACACCCACATTAACTTACACACCCACGCCCTCATTGACATATACGCCAACAATCACCTACACACCCTCCATCACACGCACACCCACAAACTCGCGCACGCCGACGATCACTCGCACTCTCACCAGCACGCGCACCTTCACGCCATCTAAAACGCCAACGTTCAATGGCACCTTCCCGACGAACACGCCGTCGCCCACATTAACAAACACGCTTTCACCGACTCCAAGCGATACGCCCACGCCTACACCCACCCCCACAGAGACTCTTGAACCATTGTTGATTCTCACTCGCGCCGCATCGTCACCCACGCCCACATTCACAGCCACAACGGTTACGAGACCAAGTGGCAGTGGTGGTCTTGGCACAAACGTGTTCTTCATCATCGGCGCGGCGGTGTTGGGTGTGCTGGCGCTGGGCGCAATCGGCGTGGGATTCTTTTGGCGACCACAGCCACCAGCCGAATAAAAGAACCCCGCTTTCTCACGAAGCGCCCCGTAGCGAAGCGGAGTGGGTGAGAAAGCGGGGTTCTACGAATCACGAAAAACAAAAAAGGCGAGTGAACTTAATCACTCGCCTTTTTATTTCATCTAACT
>JACRLA010000425.1 GCA_016215145.1 Chloroflexota bacterium | reverse complement strand
TGCGAATGGACCCGTTTTGATCTCAACTTCTTTTTTGCAGGCAACCGGGCAAGCGTGGCACGTCGGATCATCCACGAGAACATTATTTTTAACATGCTCGCCGCTGATGTGTTCCGCTTTGTCGCCAAACGAAGTGACTTGGCTGTTGTTCGTCGGCAGCGCGCCCATGTTGCTGGTGATGTTCATCAGCACGTTGGTGCCATAGACCGAGAGTCCGCCTTTGCGTGGGGCAGTGATGTTCTTCTCGTCCATGATGGTTGCCAAGGCGCGATCATGCGCCGCTTTCCACGCATCGTGATTGGCGGCTTTGGTCATCTTCTTCTCGGCTTTGATCACAATCGCCTTAAGATTCTTGCTGCCGCCGACACAGCCCGTGCCGCCGCGTCCACTGGCGCGATCATTTTCGTTGACCCAACAGGCGAAGCGCGAAAGTTTTTCGCCTGCCTGTCCGATGGCGATCACGCTTAAATCTTTTTCACCATATTTCTTTTGGAAGAACTTGACGGTGTCGTGGACTCCTTTGCCCCAAACTTCTGAGGCGTCGAGCAGTTCTGCTGTTTCGTCGTGGACGTAAATATAGGTTGGCTTCTGCGCTTTTCCTTTGAAGAGGAGTCCATCGAAGCCAGCCCAGCGCAGCCGCGCCGCCGACCAGCCGCCGTGATGCGAGTCGGTGACAGTGCCGGTGAGCGGAGACTTGGTGACGACGGCTAAACGTCCGCTCATGTTTGCTTCACTGCCGGTGAGCGGTCCATTCATAAAGCAGAGAAGATTATCCGGTGAGAGCGGATCAACTTTGGGTCCGTTCTCTAACAAGTAACGCACTCCTAAACCGCGCGCGCCAATATATTTACGCGCCCAGTCTTCGGGAATGCCATCGTATTTCACTTCCCCCTTGCTGAGATCAACACGAGCAACTCGATTAGCAAAACCACCTAATGCCATAGCAACCTCCTGTGAAATGAAAAGATTTTTTTACGACAGTGATCATCGTATATCTATTTTCCACAGCAAATGCGTGACGTTTGTCATGCCAAATCCATGACAGTCGTCGCCTTACGATTTTTCTGTTTATGTCTGCCTTAGTCCGATTTAAGAAACGTTTTGACCGAGATTGAGACAGTGTCATTAATATGACACTCATCATATCTCCTGCTTGTGATGCGGCATACAATGCTTTCCAAAGTTCATTCAAATTGCCCTGAGGAGTCACTTGTGACCGAGAAGGATGTCCCCTATATGCTTGAAGCGCAACCCGAAGTTAACGTTTTGAATCAACTGAAGGAATGGGCGGGAGTGATCTTGGCGTTGATCAAGTGGCGCGTGATCGGCTTGGTGACTTTTACGGCGATGGTGGCAGGGGTAGTGGCGGCGCAAGGTTCGGGTGAACATGCCAACGCGCTGAGTCAGCTATTTTTAGCGGGGATGCTTGCCGCAGGTGGCGCCGCCGCCTTGAACCAATACTTTGATCGTGACGTGGACGACGCGATGGGGCGCACCAAACTCCGCCCGATCCCGTCTGGAAAGATTACGCCACTGTTCGCGTTGGTGGTTGGGGCGTTGATGATCGTGTTGGGGCTTGCCCTTAGTTGGCGGCTCGGAAGAATTGTCACACTGCACATCGGCATTGCGGTGATTGTGTATGTGCTGATCTATACCGTGTGGTTAAAAAGACGCACTCCCTGGAACATCGTGATCGGTGGATGGACAGGGAGTGCGCCGTTATTGGCGGCGTGGGGCGCGGTTGCCCCGATTGGGTTGGGTGCTTGGGCATTAGCCGGAATTATTTTTTTGTGGACTCCGTCTCACTTTTGGAGTCTGGCGATTTGCAAAGAAGGCGAATATCGCCGCGCCGGCATCCCCATGCTGCCGGTTGTTGCCGGGATGCAGAAGACGGTGTGGGCGATCCTTATCGGAACCATGCTGACGCTGGCGATCTCTTTGGTGCCGGTCTTCACCCGCGATCTCGGTATTTTTTATTTGATCGCTGCGCTGGGGTTGGGCATCGGGTTTGTCATCTCCTCGTGGCGGTTGCTTCGCAATCCCTCAATCCCCGTTGCTTGGAAAAATTATAAATACTCTAGCTATTATTTGCTGTTCTTGTTTCTTGCCATGATCGGCGATGTGGCGTTGAACAATTGGTTGAAGGTGTAGGACGCGGAGACTTCCGAAGTCTGCAAGACTTCGGAAGTCTGGTGCTAGTGGACAAGAAACTCGCAGAGAGTTTCTAAAAATTCATTACATTCTTGGAAGGAGGATGTGTATGGCTGAAGAATCAAAAGCAAAACAGGAAGAGCAACTCCCCGTCGGAATAAAGTTGTTTGATAACGTCTGGCTGCTCTTGGCACTGGGTTTTCTGGTGCCGGGGGTGTTGTATCTGGTGTGGGGCGTGTGGGATGTGTTGACGATCCCGGTATTTAAATAAGGAAGGATGAGACTATGGCGATTTTTACACCGGAACGAAATTGGTGGAAGCCGCTCGGTCGCGAAGAAAAACTCTGGGTAGGCATCGCGGCGGTGTGGTGTGTGTTCATGTTCTTCATGTTGTTCGGTTGGTATTACCTTGGCACGCAAAACTTGCCGACGGTCGCGCGGCGTATAACGACAGCGCAATATAAAACGCTGGCGGATGCCTTTGTGACGAAGTATAAGGTCGGCGAAGAAGGCGCGACGAAAGTGCCGGTGGTGGATCCCAAAGGCGACCCCGAGATTTATCTCGTTGCCCAAAAGTGGCAGTGGACTCCGATCCTGATCTTGGAGTCGGGCAAGAAATATAACTTGCACGTTTCCTCGATTGACGTTCAGCACGGGTTCTCGCTGCAACCGATCAACATTAACTTACAGATTTTGCCCGGCTACGATTTCATTGTGGAATTTACTCCGACCACCAAAGGCGAGTATAGCTTGATCTGCAATGAGTTTTGCAGCATCGGTCATCACTTGATGACCGGGCGGATCACCGTGAAATAGAAAGGAGAGATACATGGCAGCAGTTGCTACTCCCAATGTGTTTAGTGGCTCACGCAACGAATATCGCGTGTGTCCGGTTACAACTCTTAAAGTGGATGCCGCCGCCGAGCGGTTGATCATTTGGAACGCCGTCACGGCGATTGTGGCGTTGACTCTGGGCGGCACATATGCCTTGCTCATCGGTCTCACTCGCTGGCCCGATGTGCATTTGCTCAGCGCGCCGTGGTTCTATCGTTTGCTCACCGCGCACGGCATGAACATGCTCGTCTTTTGGATGGTGTTCTTTGAGGCGGCAGGTTTGTATTTTGGCGCGTGCATTTTGCTGAACGCGCGCTTGGTGGGCGTGAAACTGGCTTGGGTAGCGTACGCTTTGATGCTCGTCGGCGCGGTGATGGTGAACTACATCATCCTTGCCGGTGAAGCGGATGTGATGTTCAGTGCCTATCCGCCGCTTGAAGCCAGCCCGTTGTTTTACATTGGCTACATCTTGTTCGCCGTTGGCGCGATCTTGGTCTGTTGCATCTTCATCGCCACGATCTTGGTAGCCAAGAAAGAAAGACGCTATGAAGGCTCGATGCCGTTGGCGGTGTTTGGTCTGCTCACGGCGGCGATCATTGCGCTCTTCACCTTAGCCAGTGGCGCAATTGCCTTGATACCGACTCTGCTGTGGCGGCTTGGCATCATCCCCGCAATGGATCCCGGTTTCTATCGCGTGACGTTCTGGGGCTTTGGTCACTCGGCGCAGCAAGTGAATCTCTCGGCGATGATCGCCATCTGGTATTCGATTGCCACGCTGACCGTCGGCGCGAAGCCGGTTAATGAAAAACTTTCCCGCTTCGCCTTCGTCTTCTACATCCTCTTCATCAACTTGGGTTCGATGCATCACTTGTTGGTGGATCCGGGTTTGGCGTCGGTGACGAAGTTCTTTAACACCAGCTATGCCATGTATCTAGCGGTGTTGGGTAGTTTGATCCATGCTTACTCGATCCCGGCGGCGATTGAGTCGGCGATGCGCGCCAAAGGTTATAACAAAGGCTTGTTCGGTTGGCTGCTCAACGCGCCGTGGAAAGAGCCGGGCTTTGTGTCGTTGATCCTTTCAATGGCGATCTTCGGCTTCATCGGCGGACCGACCGGCGTGGTGTTGGGCGCGGGTCAACTTAATTTGTTGGCGCACAACACCTGGCGCATCACCGGGCACTTCCATGCCACAGTGGTTGGCGGCACCACCTTAGCGTTTATGGGTTTCACCTACTACGTGATCCCGCTCGTCTTCCGTCGCCCATTGTTTGCTAAACCGATAGTGATCTGGCAACCGTGGGTTTATGGCATCGGCGTGGCAACGATGAGCATCGCCATGACTCTGGCTGGCACGTTTGGCGCGCCGCGCCGTCATTGGGATGTGACCTTCACCAATGCCATAATCCCGGTGCAGTTGCCCTCGCTGATGAATTTGTTCCTCACGTTAGCCGGTATTGGCACGTTGTTGGCGGTGACAGGCGGCATCATGTATGTCGTGATCTGCGTTGGCTCGCTCTTCATGCCTAAACGTGAAGCGCGATCACTCAGCCCCTTGGAGGCGTGACATGGAAAAAAAACATAGCGGTTGGGAAGCACCCGGCACAATGGTCTTGGTGTTTCTCCTCTTCATCTGGATCGCCTTTCTGTATTTCGGAAATTGGGTAACGCTCTCACAAGCGTGGGGGATGCGCTAACAGCAGATAGCGGATGGCGGATGGCGGATAGCAAATAGCCAATGGCGTATAGCAGCAGAGGAGTAAGGAGACTGCTATACGCCATCAGCCATAAGCCATCTGCTTAAGCACTTATGGATACTATTCAATTTACTTCCCCTCAACGTAAACTCCTCTACAGTTGGTTGCTCTTCGCCATCACGGCGGCGGGCATCGCCGGCACGTTGGCATTTCTTGTGGCGATGACTCGCACGCCCGGCGTGCGCTTGTTGCCCGATGCCCGCGCCTTTCAAGTGATGTTGATCGCCCACGTCACCTTTGCCCTCACCATTTGGCTTCTCACTTTTATCTCAAGCGTCTGGGCTTACGTCGCCGGACAATCAGGCGTGATCATGAATCGTGTGTCGAGTTGGATCGGTTTTACGGTTTCGATTCTCGGCGCGATCATCATCTCCATCCCGCTCTTCACTTTTCAAGGGGATGCCGTCACTACCGATTATGTCCCTCTCCTTGACACACCCCTCTTCTTCATCGGCTTCGTGACGTTTTTGCTTGGCATTGGGATCACGGCAGCGACGTATTTAGTTGGCGCGATTCAAAAACGATCACTGCCTTTGCCACACTTGTTGCCGTCTTTGCTTTGGGCGTCGCCGCTCTGCGTTTGGGCATCGGTGCGGGAGATCGCATCCCTGCTGAATACTATCAAGCGATGTTCTGGGGCATGGGTCACTCACTGCAATACGTCAGCGTGGCGACGATGGTAGTTGCCTGGTACGCCGTCGTCGAAGTTTTCTTGGGTGAGCCGCGCATCAATCAGAAGTTTGCAAAATTCCTGTTCACACTTTTTGCTGTGTTTCCACTTGCCTCACCACTTCCATACTTCCTCTACGATCCGATCCTTGTGCCGACTCAAAAAATGTGGGGCATCGCCCTCGACACAGGTTTAAGTTTGCCTGTGATCATCCTTGGACCGCTTCTTCTCTTGTGGGTCTGGCGCACGCGCGATGGCGCGTTGGGCGCATGGTTTAAACGAATGCCGTGGAACGAACCGCGCGTGATGACCTTCGCTTTCTCTGCCGCGTTATTCGTCTTTGGTCTTTCGATTCATCCCGCCACACGACAAGGCACGCTTCGCACTCCGGCGCATTATCACAGCGTGGTCGTCGGCGGCGTGACGTTGGCTTTCATGGGTCTGGCGTATCAAATGATCTCCAAAGTGAATCGCCAGACCGTCTGGCAAAAAGCGATGAAGGTTCAACCGTATCTCTTCGCGTTGGGTTTGATGGGACTCGTCGGCGGGTTGTTAGGCGCGGGCGATCTTGGTGCGCCGCGCAAAACGTACGACGCCTTTGTCACCGGCGTTGCTTGGCTTGCCCCGATGGTCTTGATGGGCGCGGGCGCGTTCATCGCCGCAATCGGTGGCGCACTGTTCGTCGGCATTGTGGCGTGGTCACTGCTTCGCAAAGGTGGTGAAAAGGTAGTTGAACCGCAAGCGATGTTAGTTGGGGCGACGGGCGATTAACAATTGACGACAAGATGAAAAGATGAAGGGGTGACAAGGTGATCCGATTCATCTTGTCATCTTGTCATCTTGTCACATCTTCATGGCTACCCTCCCCGCCACCTACGCCGACACGCGCTGGCAATTCTCCTCCTGCTGCATAGACCTCGATCAAACCGATCTCGACGACGAAGCGTGGAAGATACTCACCCGACTCGCTTGGGGCATCTTGTTCAGCATGGACACGATGATGATGAGCTTCTTCCTCTATTACGATTGGGCGCGGGCGCTCATCTTCGGCGGCGGCAGCACGATCCCCGCAGGCATAGTCCTCCTCTTTAAAATTTTGATGCTCGTGGGCTCAACGTTGACGATGTTCGTCCTCGTCCCGCCCATTTTGCTCTCGTCGTGGCAAGGTCTGCGTGAGCGACGCATCAGCACCGACACCCTCATCGCCATTGGTAGTCTCTCCGGTTATTTCGCCTCACTCTACAGCTTCGCTCAAGGCGGCGATGTTTATTTTGATACCGCCACCACCATTCTCGTTTTTGTCACCGCTGGTCACTATTTAGAATTAAATGCCCGCGCGCGTGGATCAGAATCTTTAGAAAGATTATTGACTCGCGCCCCTGACATTGCTTGCGTCATTCGTGACGGTGAAGAGAAAGAAGTCCCCGCCTCAACGATTAAATTAAATGAAACAGTGATCGTCCGCCCCGGAAGTTCAATCGCAGTGGACGCCGTCGTGGCAGGCGGAAGCGGAAGCGTGAATGAATCTTCTATCACCGGTGAAGCCGAACTTGTTTTCAAAGAACCGGGTGACACTGTGTATTCGGGAACGGTCAACGTGGACGGGCAGTTAACGTTGCGCGCCACAGGCGTGGGTGAAGATCGTGTCATGGCGAAGCTGGTGCGCTTACTGCGTGAAGCACTCTCGCGCCGCGCGCCCGTGCAGCGACTCGCCGATCAGGTCTCGTCCATCTTCGTCCCCCTCACAGTTATCTCCGCCTTAATCGCTTTTGTTTTTTGGAGTTTGAACTTTGATTCTTCCCAGGGCTTATTAGTTGCTCTTGCCGTTCTGCTCATCGCTTGTCCGTGCGCGTTGGGCGTGGCGACTCCGTTGGCGATCTGGGCGGGCATGGGTCGCGCCGCACAGGGCGGCGTATTAATTAGAAGCGCTGAGGCGTTAGAGAAGTTGGCAAACGTGAAAGCCGTTTTCTTCGACAAGACCGGCACGCTGACAAAAGGAACACTTAAGTTAAACGAAATTATCGCCGCCGACGGCATCCCCGAAGAGAGGATCGTCTCGCTCGCCGCGTCGCTCGAATCCGCTTCCGAACATTCACTGGGTCGCGCCGTGATCGCGTACGCGCTCAAAAATAAAATCGGCACGCATCCCGTTAAAAATTTTAAAGCGCACGCCGGGCTAGGCATTGTAGGTCAAGTTGCAAACTTGACCAACGGGTTAGACAGTGTAAGTCAAGTTGCCAACTTGACCAACGGGTTGGGCATCGTAGGTCAAGTTTCTAACTTGACCTTGACCTTGACCTACGCAATCGGCAGTGCGCGTTTCATGGATCGACTCAATATCAACAACCCCCTACGCGCTCAAAAAGAAAAATTAGAATCGCAAGGTCGCACCGTTGTCTGCGTGGCGTGGCAAGGTGACGTGCGCGGGCTGTTAGGCTTTAGCGAGGCGGTGCGCCCTGAGTCGTCGAGCGTGATCCGCGACTTGATCAACGATGGCATCATAGTCGCAGCATTGACCGGCGATGATCGATCTGCGGCGGAGGCGTTGGCGAATCAATTAAACATTCGCGTTCATGCCAACTTGCTGCCGCAAGATAAACAAATTTTGATCAGTGCGGCGCAATTTAAATATGGAACGGTGGCGATGGTCGGCGACGGACTCAACGACGCCCCCGCGCTTGCCCGCGCCGATGTC
>JACRLA010000424.1 GCA_016215145.1 Chloroflexota bacterium | reverse complement strand
GCACGCTGATCATGGGCGCGTTGGCAAGCCGCTTTGAGCCGGGCGTGCTGGTGATGGCGTTAGGTTTGATATTTGCGTTGGCGGCGGCAAGTGGTTTAATTAACCCGTATCTGCGCCGCGTGGAAGACAAAGAATGGATCGAAGCGCAGGCGTTGAAGAATATGGGGCAGGCGGCAGCGGATTGATAATAAGAGAAAACCGCTAAGACGTAAAGGACGCAAAGATTTATAAAATGCCTTCGCGCTCTTCGCGTCTTTGCGGTGAGATTTTTTAGGAGACAAAATGCAAAAACTATTTTTTCGACTCATCATCAACGCCGTAGCGTTATGGGTCGCCATCACTTTTGTGCCGGGTATCACGCCTGTCGGCGGCTCGCTGTCGTGGGTCGAGTATTTAATTCTGGCGTTGATCTTTGGTTTGGTGAACGCGCTGTTAGGACGAATGCTTAAGTTCCTCACCTGCTTACTTAACGTCGTCACCTTTGGCTTGTTCACCTTGCTCATCAACGCCGGGCTGTTCTGGCTCACCGGACTCATCGGCTCTTACTTGCGCGTTGGCTTCACCGCCGAATGGTGGAGCGCGTTGATCGGCGCGTTTGTGATTTCTCTCGTCAGCGCGATTCTATCGTTGCTGTTGAAGGATGAGTTGAAGGGGAAGAAGAAGGACAGCTAGAAGTTAACCCCCATCTTCAACGGATGCTTCGCAAAACCCGCTTCGCGTAAACGGATGCGCGGCGCGGTTTCATCCGTTTATCCGATTCCCTATCCGTTGAAGAAAATTGGGCATAACAATTCGTAGGGACGTTCCGATGGAACGTCTCAGATTAAATAAACCGAGACTCTGCGGGTGATGCAGGGTCTCGATTCGTTTAACGTACGCATCACTTGCCAGCGTGGGTATCTTAGACTCGCTTACAGGCGCATGACCTTCGCCTGCGGGAAATCTGGCAGGTGCAGAGCGGTAAGACCAGTCTGGTGCGTGCGGGGGTTGGGTGTGCTTCAGATTACCCAAATGTTTTTGTTACATCACGCTGAATTATGCCTGACATTCGCTTTAGAGTAGCCATAGAATTGCTGAAGTACTCGATATCAATATTCAGCCTTTCACCAATTTCACCGCGTTTCTTAACTCCTGCTTTTGAAATGTAAGTTTGATTGATGACGCCAGTATTGTGAACAATCAAATCTCGAGATGCTTTCATCTCTATGTAATCCAAAAAAACCGAATCGGACGTATTCACACCAGAAATTTTCTGCAAATATTCCAAATAGTCTTTTGGTGCAGCATAGGAAATTTCAATCAATCGTCCTTCTATGACCTGAGATAGAACATCGGGCAAATCATTAGCGTTCAAAAACAGATTTAGCGGAACATCCCGCGAAACTTCGACACCCCTTACATTAAGAGTTAGTTTTTGTGGGTAGGCTGAGATGATGATATGCAACACTTCAAGAAGATACGACTCGAATTTAGAAACGGAAGCCACTAATAAATTTTCATAAAATTCATGGCTTAAGAATCTGTTGTAGATCTCCTTAAGTTCTGTATCAGTCCGATTGGTGAATTTTGCGAATTTTGAGTTGCGGTATTTGACATCTGGCACCCAATAAAAGCCATATTGTTTATACTCAGTACATCACGAAACGACGGCATAAGATTGACACCACTGTTGCTGGACAAGTGTCATGCCAAAAAGTTGTTCGAGCCAATGTGAGATCAGCGAAATCAAACGGCGAAGAGTGAGCCAGATACGCCTGTCGCGTGAACCATACTGCTGAAAGGTGAACCACTGAAGTCGCACTGTCATGTAGGCGTTTAAAATGATCAACGCTAATCCGACCAATAACAACCGCAAGGCAGGACTCGTGGATGCTGTCCGCGCTCGCACTTGCTCTAATTGACGATACCCACTTTCAATGCCAAAGCGTCGCCGATAGAGAGTGAAAATTTGATTGGGCAAAATATGACCGACCCCATAGATTGCATATGCAAACCAGGTTGCCCGATGGCGACCATATCGCCCCGCACTATAGGTACGCACGATAGCCACGTCGGTAGTATAGGCGTCTTCTTTCTCTTCATTGAAAGTGTAACGGGTGTAATAACTCCGTTGCCCAACGAACAATCGCCCAATGCCACCTTCATAGCGACCCTCGTCATCTTTCTTGCCGCGCACCGGGATCGGAATAATATATGGCAGGCGATGTCGTCGCAACACCGCCATTACATCGTGGCTACAAAATCCTTTGTCCAGATACATCCGTCGCACCCGCACTTTCAGCCTATTTTTGTAGCCGATCAAACGCTGCACCACATCCGCCATCGACTCATCGGCCCACACAAATGTGATCGCCAATTCATAGCGGCGGCGATTATGCACGATAGCCAGCGTGGCATAACTATGAAAATGGGTGGTGCCCGATTTCGCCATCCCACGTCGGACTTCGTTTTCGTCCAGTGCGGGTTGACCGTGATACGGAACATCATGCAAATCTATCGCCATTTCATAGCGCGCCTGGCTCCAGCGTCGGCGAACGCGTGGCGGTACTTGGTCTTCGAGTGCCGTATTGATTTGCTGCTCCAACTGCTTGACCGCCTCGCGGTGGTCGTCCAACGACTCCGACAAATGCTCGCGGACGCTGTTCCCCGATGGGGCTTGGTCGAGTTCCTGACAAGCGCCTTCAATAGTGATTCGATTGTCGCGCAGTTGCGCCGAGACAACAGGTTTGGTATGGTTAGCAATACGCTTGTTCATAGTGGCCTCCGAGAGTTCGCTCCTTTCGGATTATCCACTATGGGCGAGCGTTTTTACCTAAACCCCTTTTCGTGATGTACTGATACTCTGAAGTTTCCAATTCATCTCTTGCCCTATTCAACAATGGAATAGCCTGTTCGGAGAAAATGTATGTATCATCAATCCTGCGGACAAAGGCAAGGTGAAGTCTATTAACTTGGATAGATACTTTGTTTTGTGCCATGTTCTTTTTGCATATCTGGATTGTAGCGCTCAACTATTTCTTAAGCGAGATGAGATCATTTCTTCCAACCGTATCGTCATCACCACTTTTCCACACGGACGCATTGCCAAAAGTATAAATCACAACCCCTCAATCCACAATCAAAAACCCCTCACCTCCACGGCTGTTGCAAAGTCAGAGAGTACATGAAATCAGGAGTTTGAACGCCTCATCGGGATGGGCATCAAACTGTCGTCGCGCTTGAGCTAGATTAGAGAAACCTAACCGGGTGACTAAAGCGATAATCAAATTATTGAGACACGCCATCACTTGCCCCAAGGATGTGCGCCTTGAATCCAACTGGTCTTCATGCAGTGTGACATCACGGCGATAGTGTAAACCATTCTCAATGCCCCAATGTGCGCGGATGATCTCCAACAAACGTTGTGGGGAGGCTTCAGTCGCGGTCAGACTGGTCAATCCATACACGACTTCGGTTGAGGTTTTTTGTGTCGGTAACTCGCGCACTCGCCGTTCTAACCGAAACACCTGCGCCAGGTAAGGCCACTCCGCTGTGTCAGCCAGTAAACTACTCACCGTGAGTGTACGGGTTTCGAGTCGCCCCCGATTCTTTTCACAGGTGGTTGCAGAACGCAAGTCGTTGATCACCGGGCTCGTAGCAGGTAAACAAATTTCAGGTTGGAAAAGTTGTTCAATATCGCGTCGCAAGTTGGCTTGATTGTCTTTGGCGATCCATACATAATCCCCACCGTTATCGCCGATGATTTGCGAAGTCTCACGTTGGGTGTGAAAGGCATCGCCGGTAATGATTTTCCCCTGCAAATTCAGGCTTTTCAGCAGGTCGGGCGCTACAGTGATTTCATTCGTTTTGGAATCGACGATGACTTGGAACAAGACCAAGCCTTCTTGCGGAAGGTACGCCGCTAACAAATGTAACTTGCGCGTCGGGTCAGAAGACAAAACACCGCGAAGCGTTTTGCCATCGAAAGCGATTTGCACACTCCGCCCAGCGTTCGGCAAAGCCGTGAGAAATTCTCGCGCCAATTTTTCCAAGTCATCTGCCTTCAGCCCTTTATCTAAAATACGTTCATAGGTCACGGCGTGAGGCATCGCTGAACGCCGGAGTTCAAATAGCCTGACGAAAAACTCTTTTCGCAACCGCACCCATTCGGCAATTCCTTTCGGGTTATCTTGTCCCGCTAATTTCGCTAAGATCACGGACACCAAGATCACCGCTAAACTGTAGCGGACTCCTCGTCGCTTACGTTGATCAGGCAAAGTTAACAGCCGTGCATACAAACTTCCTACATCAAACAATAAACCGTCGGTATCTTGTGGAATCTCTGAAACCAGTGTGCGATAATTCATGAGGACCTCGCTTGAGATGGAGTATTAGACACACCCCATCATACTCAAACGAGGTCCACTTTCCTTTTTGGGTCAAGGGACTTTGCAACAGCCGTGCCTCACCTCAACTCTTGCTTAATCTCCAACGTAAAATAGATTCGCCCGCCGACGTGATACGCGCCGACGCCGACTTTGAAGTAATACAGGAACAACACATTGCGGCGATGACTCTCACTCTCCATCCACGCCTTCACCACGCTGGGCGCAGTAGTATGCTCGCCACCCCACGCAATGTTTTCACCGCACTTCGGGCATATATCGGCGATGCCATCGTGATTGAATCTAATTGAAATTTCGACGGCGCGTTGACGGGCGATCTTCGTCAACGACTCATCGGGCGCGAAGGGCAGAAGATTATTTTTCTTGCGCTCGTCGTTAATCAATTTGATGATCTCGGTCTCAAGCTGTGGGTCAAACCAACCACTGTTGCCCACGCGAGTCGGCATCACCTGAGAAGATGTGGCAGGGTCAATGATCACGGCGGCGGCATCAGGATCGAGAAAAGCGTAGACGCTCTGGATCGTCGTCGGCAGAAAATAAATCGCGCCGAAGCAGGCGAGAGTCAGTAAAGATGAGGTGAGGAGAACGAAACGGAAGAATCGTTGCATGAATAGAGTCTAGTGGTCATGTGGTCGAATGGTCAAGTAGTTTGGTGGTCTATAATCGCTCAACCATGGCAACTTATCGGAAAGGTCTTCTCATCGCTTTCGTCGGCACGGTGATCTGGGCAAGCACCGGAATTTTCATCAGCTATCTCTTCACCCATTACACCATTCAACCACTCACGCTTTCATTTTGGCGCGCGCTCTTTATGGCGGCGGCAATGTTCGCTTTCTTCGCGCTGACCAAACGCGACGTGTTGAGAATCTCGCGCGAGCAATTAAAATTTCTGCTGTTCTATGGAGTCATCGTCTTGCCTGTGATGAACGTCTCGTGGACTTCGAGTGTGCAACTTAACGGCGCGTCGGTGGCAACGGTCTTGGTCTATAGCTCACCCGGGTTCACCGCGCTGCTCGCCCGCTCGCTGCTCAAAGAACCGTTCACCCTAAAAAAATTTTTGGCTGTGATCTTAAGTTTGGTCGGCTGTATTTTAGTTGCCAAAGCCTACACGCTTGACGTGTGGCAGAGCAACGGCTGGGGTTTTGTGGTCGGGATATTTTCTGGTGTGGCGATGGCGGCTTACAGCCTTGCCGGGCGCTCGCGCACTACGATGGTTGGTTAATTTTGCTTGCTCTCGCTTTGGGTCCGTCCGTTTTCGGTTTTGGTTTTTACACGATGAGTTTGCATTACCTTCCCGCCAGCACGTCGGCTCTCATCGCCTCACTCGAACCCGTCTTAACCGCCATCATGGCGATCTTCATTCTCGGCGAATCGCTCAACCTCATTCAATGGTTCGGCGCGGCGATCACGGTGGGGGCGGTGGTGTTGGTGCAAAGCGGCGAATAGCGGTTGGCGGATGGCAAATGGCATATAGCGTATGCAGATAAAAAAAGAATCAGCGTTCATCAGCGAAGATCAGCGTCATCAGCGTTCAAAGGTTTAAAAGCAGAACGCAATGACACCGAGTAATTTTCCATCAGCAATCTGCCATTCGCTATCTGCTGTAAAATCTCTCCATGAACGTTTCTCGCGCCGAATATCGTTGGGTCATCATCGCCTCACTTATCGTCGTCGCGCTTAGTTGTGTTCCATTTCTTTATGCCTATCTCGCCGCGCCGAGCGATCACACCTTCATCGGTTTCATCGTCAACGCCCAAGATGGCAACAGCTATCTTGCAAAAATGCGTCAGGGCTACGATGGCGCGTGGCTATATCATCTCGCCTTCACGCCCGAAGATGGGCGCGGCATTTTCACTTTCACTTTTTACTTGCTGCTCGGTCACGTCTCACGCCTCACGAACATTTCACTCCTCACACTCTTTCATCTCGTCCGCATCACCAACGGCATCTTCTTACTAATTACCATTTACTTTTTTTCATCTCTCCTCACTTCAAACATCACCGCCCGCCGTTGGTCGTTCATCATCGCCGCGTTCTCAAGTGGTCTCGCCCTCCTCTCGCTCCTCGCCGGACGCAACGACGCAAAAAATTTTATCCCGCTCGATCTCTTCGTCCCCGAAGCCAACGGTTTTTATTCGATCCTCTCCAACCCGCACTTCCCGCTCGTCTTTGCGTTAATGGCATGGGCGATTATTTTGACTCTCGATCCACCTCAACTTAATTTTTGGATTCAACTGATCGTGATCGCGGTTATCGGATTCTCGATCACTTCCCTCGCCCCGTATCTCGCCCCTGTCGTCGCTGTCGCCGTCATTGCGGGCGCGATCTTGGTTCGCCCTTTCAGCCGCGCTCTGCTGATTCGAGTCTTCACCCTCTTCGCTTCGATGAGCGCATTGTTGGCAAATTATTTTTTCGCGCTGGCATCCGATCCGATCATCGCCGAATGGTCGCGCCAAAACATCACGCTCACGCCGCCGCTCGTGGATGTTCTGCTCGGGTTAGGTATTTGGCTTCCGCTCGCCATCGTCGGCATCACTCGCCTGCAGCGCAACCGCCCCGTGTGGTCGCTCATCGTTTGGCTCATCGTCATCGCCGCGTTGATCTATTTTCCGTATCCATTGCAACGCCGCTTCATCGGCGGAGTCTTCGTCCCGCTCTCAATTTTTTCGGGTGTCGGCGTGGCGTGGATTATGAAACAGATCGAATCGATTCGCCTCGCGCGCATCGCCTTCATCATCGGGGTTGCCGTCTTCGGTTTTTCAACCAATATCCTATTATTACTTTCTCTCTTCCGCGCGCCCTCCACGCCCGACCTCTATTTAAAGAATGATGAAGTGAAAGCGTTGACATGGCTCTCGACTCAAGTGAAGCCAACCGACATTGTGCTTGCCGACTCGCGCACAGGCGGCTTGATTCCGGGATGGACGGGTGCGCGCGTGATATACGGTCATCCGATGGAATCATTCGACGCCCTCAACCGCAAAGCCGAAGTCGAATCTTTTTTTGCCAATGGTGATGCAAACATCGTAGATCGTTATCGCGTCC
>JACRLA010000363.1 GCA_016215145.1 Chloroflexota bacterium | reverse complement strand
TTTCGACAGCTGTGTTACAGTAGTCATCAGGAAGCCTTTCGGTGGTGATTGAGTTCGCTAACTCCTATCATCCCAAAAGTGCTTCCTTTTGTCATCCTTAGCTTGATACAGATGGGGCGCAGCATGCTGCGCCCCTACCACGCCCCTACCACGCCGTTACGGTTTGATCACCATCGTTGCCAAAATATCTTTGAGAAAATCTTTGCTCGTCAGCACGCGAACATGATTCGCCTGCACGTCGGCGTTGCGGATCGTTTTCGGCAAACGCACAATGATCGCCGAGCGCCCAAGCGCAGGTTCGAGTTGATCGGCTGAAGGCAAAACCAAACACGCCGCAAGCCCGTTCTGTTTAAAATATTTTATATCGGGGTTGCGCCCATACACATCGCCAAACGGATTTGCCTCACCGGCGCACACGCCCGCCAAACTCACGCCCTCAATTACAAATCCCGTCACTTCCAAAAATCCATCTTCGCCGCTGTAACGATCTGCATTTTCGATCAAGGGTCCATAACGCCAACTCTTTGGATATTGAATCGTGATCCCCAACGAAGGATTGATATAGGTGATCCAATCGGGTCGCGGCGTGGGAGTGGGTTGAGGTGTTGGAGTCGGGATGAGCGTCGGCGTGGGGGTTGGGCTAGGCGTAGCAAGAGCGCAACTACTCACGAAGATTAACGATAGAAGTCTCAAAACATGGGTTCGCATTTTTGGTATTCTTTCACTATTGGCATGGAGACAATTTTACTTTAGTATGGCGCAGAGACGCGGCAATCGCGTCTTTACAATTAAATAAACAAGGAGCCTTTCATGAAACGTCTGATTCACTTTCTCTCTCTCATCACAGTGTTGATCAGCGCCTGTTCGCAGATTCCCTCATCGGTGACGATCAATTTGGGATCGCCGACGAACACTGCCGCGCCCGCGCCGACTCAGGTTGCGCCGCCGACTGCCGCGCCACTTAAACCAACGGTTGCACCGCCCACGGCGGCAGCCCCTAGTGCGGTGCCCACCACCAAATCATCTACGCAAGATTACATGACGTTCTCGATCAACACCCAAGAGTTCGTATACACCGCGCAAAGCATTGCTTTATTGAATCGCATCATTGACTTGCACGAAAAACACCAAGTGCCGGTGGACATATTTTTGGCAACGGAGATGACCGACATTTACGAAACGCAAGCGCCCGATCTGTTAAAACGGATCAAGTCGTCGTCTATGGTGTCCGTGTCGTATCACACCCGCCCGCCGAAACCGTATCACAACGAGTTTGATTGGTTGGGTCTTGATAAGATGTCGGCGAAGCAGCAGTACGACACGATTATGAATTACGAAACACACGGGCTGGATATGGTGACGGGTCAACCGACAACGGCGAATGGCGGATACAAAAAATTAAAAGAGACTATGGGCTACGCGCCTTACATCGCCAGCGCCTTGAGCGATAAAGATGTGGCGAACTCGGTCTACAGCGTGTTTAAAGATTTAGGCGCCGTATTCACCATTGTGCATGGGCGCACGGTGAATGTGGGCGATACGCAAAGTGGTTTGTATCTTAAGCCAGAGCATGTTGATCTACGTCTCTTTGAACACGTTGGCAAAAATGTGGACGGGGTGCTCGCCAGCGCACTTGATGAGGCGCACCAAGCGAAGAACGCCAAAGCGCCGTACTTTGTGGGCGTGAAAATGCACGACAACGATTTCATTGCCGAGAAGTCGGCGTGGTTGACGATCTATGGCGCCAAGCCGCGCAAGCCGCCGTATAACACCAGCCTCAAAGCCAATTTGCTCTCGGCAGAAAAACAAAGTGCCATGTGGACTCTCTATGAGTCAACCGTGATCGCCGTGGCTGCCTTGCGTAATCAGGGCAAGGTAAGTGCGGTGAATGCCCCGACGATAGTTGCCATGGTAAAGAAATGAACAAGGAGAAACTATGAAACGCTCATTACGATTAATTTTTGCGATCACAATTTTGTTGACGGCTTGCTCACAACTGCCATCGTCTATCACGATCAATTTGGGATCGCCGACGAACACTGCCGCGCCCGCGCCGACTCAGGTTGCGCCGCTGACGGCTGTGCCGCTTCAACCCACTGTTGCGCCGCCAACGGCTGCGCCACTTAAGCCAACGGTTGCGCCCACAGTGGCAGCGTCACCGACGTCAGCGCCCAAATCGAATCAGCCGATGGTGTATATCTCCGGCACGACGCACATCGAAACGAATCGCCAATCGTGGCCCAACCCCGATGCCTTCATCAACTTTTTGCGGCAAGTGACGACGGCGGGCATGAAGTGGTCTGTCGGCGCGGATATTGGCTGGCTCGAAGGTGAAGCCCGCGCGGGTGAGATCATCAAGACGACTGAAGCGATGGGCGTGGAGTGGGATATTCACGCGCATCAAACATCTGACCGCGCCAAGAACGTTGTGAAAATAAAAAACTTGGGCGGCAAACCGAACACGGTGATCTCTGGTTTGGTGTTAACTGAATTGGAGGAGATGCGCTCGCCGTTTAAACTTTCGGACGGCGGGACGTGGTTCGGCGATATTTTGTGGGGCTTCACGTTGCGCCCCGATCATTCGGCAGGGTCGGAAGATACTTCGACGGGTTTGTGGAAACCGAAGAACTCCAAAGAATTTTATACGCACGATCCTAACGGCAGTATCATCATGGTCGGCGGCGGCACGCGCGATTTAAAGGGCGCAGAGACTCTGGCAAAATCGAATCCAAAATTCGCGGTGACAAGCGCGACGATCATGGTGACCCCCGTCAAGTTGGTGGTGATTAACATGGACGCCAAAGGCGGCTTAGGCACAGACGGGGTTAACGAAATTAAATCTTTCGCCGAGCGAATGTCTAAACTCTCTAACGTGCGCTTGGCGACGATCTCGCAAACGGCGAAGGCGTGGGTGGAGGCGGGGAGCGTGGTGAGTGGGAGTCAGGTTAAATAAATCCCCTTCACAAAATCCCGAATCTCATCAACGGCTTTAACAACCCCACCCGCCTCTCTAAGCGTCTGCCCGATCTTCTCACTTTGTATTTTGTAATTCGAGTCGCCCAAAACTTTTTCGGCGAGAGCGCGAATAGCGCGGGGTGTGATGTCGGTTAATTTTTCTGCCGCGCCGAGTTGGGCTATGCGCCCGGCGATGACAACTTGATCGCCGACTTGCGGCAGGACGATCATTGGCACGCCATACCAACAGCCTTCGCTAACGCTGTTCATGCCGCCGTGCGTGATGAAAAGATCGGCATGTTGCAAGATTTCGAGTTGCGGGACGTGAGGGCGCACGATGAAGTTGCTAGGAATAACTCCAAGTGCGACGGGGTCGATCTTGTTGCCGATGGACATGATGACGTTGTAACGATCATCATTGAAGGCTTCGATACAAGCGCGGAAGAAGTCAACGCGCTCGTTGAACAGTGTGCCGAGGGAGATGTAGAGGAGGGGTTTTTTCAAGACTTCCGAAGTCTCAAACACCGCGAAGACTTCGGAAGTCTGAGGGTCGTGAGGATCGTTGCGCGGCGCGATGAGGGGTCCCACGAATTTAAATGAGTCGTCAAATTTATCCGCGCCTGCTTGAAAGTAACGTGAGGTGTAGACCAGAGTCATATCGCCGGGGTTGGCAAAGAAATTTGCGAAGAACGGACTCGACACGCCGTATTTGCGTTTGAGGCGCAGAGCAATACGGCTATAGCGCCAAAGGGACGCGAGCAGAGTCGGCAACCCCATCGTCATTTGCAGTTGAAAGCGCGTGTCCAGTGGCACGTCGCGCAGATTTTTGGAATGGACAAGGAAAATGCTGCACGAGCAAACGGCGGCAACACCGATGATGTGGGCGATCTGTTTGCCCCAGACACACATCGAGTCGTAGAGGATGTAATCAGGTTTTTCGGCGCGCACTGGGTCAATCACTTTAGCGATCACGCCCTCACCCGCTTCAAGAATCAAACTCATCGCGCGGAACGGTGTCACCGCATCTTGCCCCGGCGCGAAATCGTACTCGGCGCCGTAACTGCGAAACTCTGCACCCGTACTTTCGATCTTGGCACGATAGGTTTCGGTGCAGTAGTAGATGACGCGCTCGCCGCGACGGACGAGTTCTTTGACTAACGGGATGCTGGGGTTGACGTGACCATGCGCGGGGATGTTGAAGAAAATAATTTTGGGCATGGTGGCATTGTAGCAAAAGAGCAGAGAAAACCGCGAAGGCGCAAAGCTATCGTCTCTCCGTATTGATCGCGGCGATGTTGCAATACGCCAGTGACGTTGCCAACGAAAAACCCTAAATTATCGAGTTTCAATCCATCTACTTACTTTGCGAATCCACCACCTTCAAGCACGTCCAGAAGAACTCATGGAGCGGCGTTGCCGTGTTCGTCTCGCGCCCGGCGCGCACCACTGAGCCGCTCAACGCATCGTACTCGCTCCGTTTGCCGGCCAACACATCACGCAAAATAGATGGCATGGAACCCGGTCCCAGACTGTTAACAAACGCCGTTGCCTTGTCCACCACGTCGGCGTCCATCGCCACCCCTTTCGCTCGCGCCACCGCCTCTACCTCTGCCATCGCTCGCCTCAACATGGCAAACGCTTCGGCATCCACGCGGAGAGCTCCGACAGTTGAACGAGTTGCGCACGCCATACCGCCAAGCGGGGCAATGTGTAACAACTTTGTCCACAACGTCTTCTCAATATCATTCGTCATCTCCGCGTCCGCCCCGGCGTGTTTCAACGCTTCGCAGATCATTTTCAAGCGCGGAGTCTCGCGCCCGTTCAACTCACCGCACACAATACGCTTGTATTGCGCCTCGTGTTTGATCACGCCGGGCGCGGCAATCGAAACTAACGCTTGCGTCATCCCGCCGATAAGATTCTCTTTTGGGAAATACCGACTCAGTTTTTGCACGCTTTCCACGCCATTCTGCAAAGGCAAGATCGTGGTCTGCGATCCAACCATCGGACGCATCAACTGTGCCGCGCTATCAGTGTCGTAGGTTTTGACGACGAACAAAACCAAATCTACTTCGCCCACATCCGCCGGGTTATCGGTGGCGCGCGCCGGTCGAATTAAAAAACTTTCGAAGTTCACGCTCTCTACTTTCAATCCGTGCGAGCGTATCGCTTTTAAATGTTCACCGCGCGCGATAAACGTCACCTCGTGACCAGCTTTTGCCAACAACCCGCCAAAGTAGCCGCCGACTCCGCCTGTTCCCATGATACCGATACGCACTTTTCTTACTCCTTAGTCGCTTCGTTTCGCTTCATCCCATTCAAAGGGATGCCATTCTAAAGATTTTTCAATTCCCAACAATCGCAGCATATCCGCCGCCTGCGTCCGATGATGGATGCTATGTTCAAGCATCTGTGCTAGTGCAACTGAATAAGGAATTCGATCTAACGGATCGATCTCACCGATGTCCTCATCCGTCCAATTCAAAATATCGGTCAGGGCATGAGAGCCTTGGCAAACGACAATCGCTTGATGTAATTCACGATCAACAGATTCAAATAACTCTAAAATTTCTTTGGCAGAATAAGTACGGGTATTCTTTTCAGGGCGCGGACGCGGCGGACGACGGTTGAGACGGTCAGCAAAAAATATCATTGCGCTCACTAAATGCAAAACGGTTCGCTCAAGGTTACCGTGTCCCAAGCCGAGTGGCTTTTCAAATTGTTCAGGCGTCAACTGGCAACATGCCTCTAGCAAGCGGCGGTTTGCCCAACCATCATAATCAAACAGCACATCCAGAAGAGGGTTATTCATCATGCAGCGCTGTTACACAATGAGCATCGCGTCGCCGAAAGAATAGAAGCGATATTTTTCCTTGATCGCTTCTTGATACGCTTTCAACACATTCTCTCTCCCACCGAAGGCGCAGGTCATCATTAACGTCGTCGCGCGCGGCAAATGAAAATTTGTCAGCATGGCATCCACTAACTGAAAATCGAATCCGGGTGTGATGAAAATGTTTGTATCGCCGAGCATCGGCTGAACCGCACCCGCTAAACGCCCAAAGTGAGACGGATGCAGTGGGCGGGTGTAGCCGGTTTCTTTTTCCTTGCCCTTCTCCGCCGCCGAATAACGCGCGGCGGTTTCCAGCACGCGCACACTTGTCGTGCCAACGGCTATCGTCCGCCCGCCCATCTTGCGCATCTCGTTGATGGCAAGAGCGGTCTCGCGCGGCATCTGACACCACTCGCTATGTATCTTGTGCGTTTCAACTTTCTCTTCGGTCACGGGTGCAAAGGTGTCTAGCCCGACGTGCAGAGTCACAAACGCATGGCGGACGCCTCTGGCGTTCAACGAAGACAGCGTCTCATTCGTAAAATGCAAACCGGCGGTTGGCGCGGCGGTAGAACCGCGCGTCTTGGCATAAACCGTTTGATACCGTTCTTTGTCTTTCAGTGGCTCATGGATATACGGCGGCAGCGGCACGTCGCCCACCGTCTCCAACAACGGCGTGATCGGTTGAGAAAATTGAATCACGCGGCGCGCGCCATCCAATTCTTCCATCACCACCGCCGAGAGATTTTCTCTGCCTTCGATAAAAATTTTCGTGCCGAGATGCGCCCCTTTGCCGCCGACCATCACCTCCCACATCAGCGGCGCGCGGCGCTTCAACATCAAAACTTCCAACACCCCGCCCGTCACCTTGTGCGCTTTCAAACGTGCCGGAAGGACGCGCGATTCATTCATCACCAATAAATCATTGGTCGCCAAGAACGAATGAATCTCGCGGAAAGTTGTGTGCGTGATCCGCCCGGTGCTGCGCTTCAACACCAACAAACGCGAAGCATCGCGCGGTTCAATGGGGGTTTGGGCAATTAGTTCGGGAGGAAGATCGTAATCAAAATCGGATGTGTTCATCAAAACTTTCACCGCAAAGGCGCGAAGAACGCGAAGAAAAACTTGTTCATTGTTTCATTGTTTCATTGTTCATTGTCTCATTGTTCATTCTTCATTCTTCATTGTTCATTGTTCATTCTTCATTGTTCATTGTATCATTGTTCATTGTTCATTATTCAGATCAACTTCTGTTGTTCATCACCCCTATATTCAATCCCCAAATGTTCGTAAGCGCGTTTGGTTGCCGTGCGCCCGCGCGGGGTGCGATCTAAGAATCCGAGTTGAAGCAGATACGGCTCATACACATCCATAATCGTATCGCCTTCTTCGCTGATCGAAGCGGCAATCGTCTCAAGCCCCACCGGACCCCCGCCAAATTTTTCGATGATGGCGCGCAGCACACGACGATCAATATCATCGAGTCCAAGATCATCTACATCCATTAACTTCAAAGCATCCTTAGCCACCAAAGCTGAGATGTTGCCGTCGGCGCGCACTTGAGTGAAGTCGCGCACGCGGCGCAGGAGTCTTAACGCCACACGCGGCGTGCCGCGCGCCCG
>JACRLA010000362.1 GCA_016215145.1 Chloroflexota bacterium | reverse complement strand
TGCCGCCGAGGGCGGCGCAGCCGAGTCCCGTTGTCAGCACCGAAACGATCACCGCGCTCCAATCCACGCGCAACGGAACATCGCGCATGATGAAGACATCAATCGTGCCTGCCAACAGCGCATACAACACGCCAAGCAGAACGCCCAATAATGCGCCGATGATGATGCGCGCTTTGATGCTGAGTTCACGCGACGATGCGCGCTGAGTGAGGAAAGGTGTTTTGAGAATATCGGGAGTCATTTTAAATTTCATCTACTCCGTCATTGCGAGCGTTCTTTGCGAAGCAATCTCGGTCGTGCCCTTCGGCTTCGCTCAGGACAGGCTTTGAGATTGCTTCGTCGCAAAGAACGCTCCTCGCAATGACGACTGATTAGTATTCAGCCAAGCTTCCATCCATCCGCGCAATGTTTTCTTGACGGCGATACATCCAATAACCGATGAGCGGCATTAAGATTCCAAAGGCGGCGACGATGACGATCTCAACTTCGATGGGCGCGAGTTCGGGAAAACCTTTGGGGTAGCCCATCAACGTTGAACGAAAGGCGTCTACTGTGTAAGAGGTCGGGATCAAGCGCGAGATATTCTTCATCCATTCCGGCAAACCGGAGAACGGGAAGAACGGCGCGCATAACAACATGAAAGCAAATTGAATTAAGTTAGCCAGCGTGTTTGCCGCTTCACGAATCTTGAGGGTGATCGCCGCAAATGCAAAGCCCGTTCCAATCGTGCCGCATAATCCCAAAAGCAGAATCCCGATTGCCAGTGGCATGTTGTTCATTGGCAACCCGCCGATCATCGAACTCATGATCCACGATGAGGTGATCGAAAGCAACCCCGTCCACACCAACGTGACCACCACGCGCGAGAGAAGATTGGCAAACTTGGATGCGGGACTCAAATAAAGTTGTTCAAGCGTGCCTTGCTTTTGATCGCGCCGCACGTTGTAGCCAATCGTCCACAGCACATCGCTGATGAACAGGAAGAGGATAAAGCCATACACCACCAAGCCAGCCGTGTTCGACACCCCGCTGCTGGCGCGCACACCATCGGGCGAGAACATCATGCCCGCCAAGGTCAACACCGTGACGATGATGAAGATTTGAATGAAGCTCGCCACAAACTCCACCGGATAGCGAAGCATGATCGTCAGCTCTTTGCGAGCCATGACGAGGACGGTGTCAATGAAAGTGAATATGTTTGATTGAGAAGTCATAGGTCTAGTGATACGTGATGCGTGATGCGTGAAGATCGACCTCCGTAATTCACGCATCACGCATCACTCATCAGAATTCTCCCATCCCCTCATTACGCTTCACGTTCGATTCGACTCGCGTGAAGACCCAATAACCGAACAACGGCGCGGCGAGCATGAACGCCCACAACACTGCCATGTCCAAATACCATTGTCCGAAGAAAAAGCCCACACCCAACAACGATGAGCGCACACCGTTGATCATCCACGTTGGGGGGAAGAGGTACGAGACGACGCGCACCAGAGGCGGCAGCACCGCGATCGGATAAAAAATCCCCATCAAAAAACTCACTCCCCATTGCATCAGTTGAATCAGCGCGTTTGATTCTTTCACTTTCAGCACCAACGCTCCAAAGAGCATCGCCATTCCGTAAAGCGGCAGTAAGCCGAAGAAAATAAAGAGCAGCGCCAACAACACATCGCCTTGAAGAGGATTCACTTGAAAGATCAAACAACCGATGAGGTAAGCAAGCGACGCCGAGAGCAACCCGCGCCCAATGCTGTAAATGGCAACGCCACTGGCGATGACAATGCTCGGGGTCGGCGTGAGGTAGATCGATTCGAGCGTGCCGGTTTCTTGTTCAAAGCGCAGCCAATGAGCAATGTGCCAAAACGCATTGGAGACTAACGTGAAAACATTTGAACCGATGAGCAGAAAGGCAACGTAATTAGTCGTGCCGGTGTTCGCCGCAAAGTTTGCCGCCGCGTTATCGCCCGCCGTCGCCCGCCCCAACAACATCGGCATCGAAGCGAAGATGATCGGGATAATGATCTCCATCGCCAATTGCCCCGGATAGCGGCTGATGTTGATCAGACGCAATCGCGTTTCGGCAACAGCCGCCGAAAAATTTTGAGAGAAGGTTGGTTTACCGGTCATAATGATTGCTCACGAAGTTCGGTGAAAGTGATACGTGATGCGTAATGCGTGATACGTGATGCGTGATACGCGATACGTGATGCGTGATACGTGATGCGTATTTCGTGAATTTTCTTCATTGTTCATTGTTCATTGTTCATCGTTCATTGTTCATCATTCATTGTTCATTGTTCATCGTTCATTGTTCATCATTCATTGTTCATTGTTCATTGTTTCATTGTTCATTTCACCCTCGTGTCTTCCGCCAACGTCCGTCCGGTGCGGGCAATGAACACATCTTCCAGAGTCATTTCTTCGGGCGTGATCTTTTGGATGACGTCATGATGCGTCGTCAACGATTCGATCAAGCGCGGCAATAAGACTCGCTGATCGTCCACCACGACAGTTAATTGTTGATGCCCGTTCACGGCGGCGGAAGCAGAACGCTTAACCCCAACCAATGACTCCACTGCGGATGCCGCCTTCGACGAAATGACTCCCTCAATGCGAATCACTTCCTCCTTGCCCATTGACAATTTAAGTTCATCCACCGTGCCGAGCGCCAACACCTCACCCCGATCCACAATCGCCACACGGTTACACAACGTCTCCGCTTCGGACATGATGTGCGTGGTGTAGATCACCGTCTTACCTTCATCGTTTAATTCACGCACTATCGCCCGTAGTTCTCGCGCCGATGGCACATCCAGCGTGTTCGTCGGCTCGTCGAGGATCAACAACGGCGCATCGTTGATTAACGCTTTGGCAAACGCCAACTTCATCCGTTGACCTGACGAATACGATTCCACCGCGCGATCGGCGATGTCGCCGAGATGGAGACGCTCGATAATTTGATTCGCCCGCGTCACCCGATCTTTGGACGAGAGGTGATACAACGCGCCAAAGAAAACTAAATTCTCGCGCCCGGTCAACTTCCAATACAAACCACGCTCGCCCATCAACATACAACCGGTGCTGGCGCGAATCGCATTG
>JACRLA010000361.1 GCA_016215145.1 Chloroflexota bacterium | reverse complement strand
CGGCGGACGCCCACGCAATCCGTTTTATTCGTCCGTGTGACGACTCCCACGCCCAGCCAAACAAAACCTACGGTGACGCCGACTCTTGCCCCATCACCGATAGCCTCGCCCAAAGCGATTCTACCCGAGACACAAATTAAAACATTCAACTCACCTGATGGACTCTGGGTCGCCGAGTCGCATCATCGAATAACCGACTCCGATCAAGATGATCAAGTTCGTTTTGTGGTTCGTAAAGCCGATAAATCGGTGGAGTGGGTGGCGATAGATCGCCAAGAACCAAAAGGCTTGGCTCAAGAACTTCCTACCGTGCATAAATGGTCGAACACCATGCAGTATTTATATTTTGGCAATGCCGCCACGTCGGATGGCTGCGCTTTATTTGATTACTCTCCCGATCTCTATCGGCTCGACTTGCGTAATGGAACGGTGATCGAAATCCTCTCGCCCATTGCTATTAATCTATCGCTCTCGCCCGATGAGAATCTGTTGGCTTATTTCAATCGCGCCGGCAATTTAGTTTTGCGCGATCTGTTCACTCGCCTCGAGAGCCATATCCACCTCCCCTTTGAAAACTTGTTAGCCTGGGACATCACCTGGTCGCCGAACAACAAGGAGTTAACTTTTAAACAAGCGTTAAAAGCTACGAGTCTATGCGAACCCGAATCGGTTTCGCGTTTTAAACTGGATGTGGCGACTTTGCAATTGGTGACAATCCAAAATTAAATGGATATTTTTAAACTTCCCGATCTGATCAAACAGCGCCAAGACTCTAACAATTTGTATCTCGAATTTATTCGTCATCCCTCCTTGAGCGTGGGGTTATATGAATTGCCTGCTGGCGGCATAGATTCGCAGAAGCCGCACACGGAAGATGAAGTGTATTATGTTGTGAAGGGGCGCGGGATGATTCGGGTTGGGGAAGAGGATCGCGCCGTGAGTGGCGGCGTCACCGTGTTTGTGGCGGCAGGTGTCGATCATCGTTTTCACACGATCAGCGAAGACCTCACCATTCTTGTTTTCTTCGCCCCGGCGGAACATTCCAACAAAAAATAAAAATAACGAGCCTTCACTTGAAGGCTCGTTATTTTTTGAGAGGCGACGGGCGGATTTGAACCGCCGAATGGAGCTTTTGCAGAGCTCTGCCTTACCACTTGGCTACGTCGCCATGATCAACAATGGCAGATAGCATTTCTACTATCTGCCATCTTGTGAGCGGGCTAAGGGACTTGAACCCTCGACCTTCTCCTTGGCAAGGAGGTGTTCTACCAACTGAACTAAGCCCGCGTGTGCTCGACTTTGCTAGCCGAGCGGAGTGCCGAGACACAGACTTGAACTGTGGACCCATGCATTTTCAGTGCATTGCTCTACCAACTGAGCTATCTCGGCTAGTCAACTGCGCGAGATTGTATCCGATGGGCTAAGGCTTGTCAAGTTATCACCGCGAATTTCGCAAATCAACTTGAAAATTAAATTCTGTGAGGCGCGGATCGATCATTGAGTGTGCTACAATCTTCGCGCAATCGGGGGCGGTTGGTGTCCGGTGGCATCCACGGTCTTCAAAACCGCTGTCGGATCAGTTTGGTCCGAGGTGGGTTCGACTCCCATCCACCCCCGCTTTAAAACTTATGAAGGACGAAGGAGCAAACGCCTTCGTCCTTCGCTATGTATCGGAGAATCATGTCAGAAAATAATTCGTCATTGGAAGCATCTTTCGCGCCGCTTCGGGCAGTCGTTAACGAAGTGATGAGCGTGGATGATTTTACGGAGGGTCGCAACGCCGACTGGGCAGTGCGCTTTCGCGGCACGTTGAAGGTCGATTCTGTTGAAGCCTACGAGCGCGTGGATAAAATTTTTCGCGCCAACAACTTCACGCCGCTCTTTCGCGCGGAAGAAGGTCGCCATGCGATCTTGGCAATGCCCGGCGTGATCGATGCCAAGCCCTCTAACGCGTGGATTAATATAGTTCTATTCGTCCTCACAGTGTTCAGCACTTTTTATACTGGCGCGCTCATGAGCTATCAAGGACCCGAAACCGATCTGGTGCCAGTGTTGTTGATCGGCTTCAAACAAATTTATACCGGCTGGCCCTTTGCTGTTGGCATCCTTTCTATTTTGTTGGCGCACGAGTTCGGTCATTACATCGCCGCGCGCCTGCACGGCGCGCCCGTCACACTTCCCTACTTCATCCCTATGCCTTATCCCATCAGTCCCTTCGGCACGATGGGCGCGGTCATTGTGATGAAAGCCCCCGTCCGCAACCGCCGCATTTTAATGGATATTGGAGTCTCGGGTCCTTTAGCTGGATTCATCGTGGCGATCCCGGTTCTGATCATCGGCCTCTTACGATCTCAGGTGTTGCCGATTCCGGCTGGGCAAGCCTTGAGTCTTGAGGGCAACTCTATCGTCTATCTGCTCGTCAAGTTTTTGGTGTTTGGGAAATTATTGCCCGCGCCCGAAGTGTATAACTTTGGCAACCCGATCTTGCATTGGCTGGTTTACTTCTTTACCAGTCAACCTTTGCCAATCGGCGGCGTGGATGTGATGCTCGATCAAATGGCGTGGGCTGGGTGGTCCGGTTTGCTTGTCACCGGACTCAATTTAATTCCGGCGGGGCAGCTCGATGGTGGTCATGCCTTGTTTGTGTTGTTAGGCAAACGCGCCGAAAAAATTTTGCCGGTGATCTTGATCGCGCTGGTGTTGTTGGGTTTTGTGTGGCAGGGCTGGTGGTTGTGGGCGGCGTTGATCTATTTCTTAAACCGTCGTCACGCCGAATTATTGGATGAGATCACGCCGCTCGATCCACGTCGGCGGGTGATCGCAATGATCACCATTCTGTTATTCTTTTTGGTCATCACCCCCGTGCCGTTGACGATCATCGGCGGTTAAACGTAGAGACGCTCCGGTGGAGCGTCTATTCCGATGGAGCGTTTATTCCGGTGGAGCGTCTGTTCCAGTGGAGCGTCTATTCCGATGGAACATCTGGTTAAAAATACAAAGACGTTCCGGTGGTTAAAAAAAAGAGACGTTCCAACGGAACGTCTCTACTTTTTGTTTTTCATCGCATCTTCCACCGCCAGCTTCAAACTCTCAAAATTCACCGGCTTGGGCAAAAACACATTGGCGCCAGCCAACAGCGCTTTCGATATTTCGCCGGTTGCCGCGTCGGATGAAATGATGATGACCGGAAGTTTTGCCGAAAGCGGATCGCGTCGGATGTAGCGCATCACCTCAAGCCCATCAATGCCGGGCATGTTCACGTCCAGCAAAATCACATCGGGCGTGGTTTTGACCAAATACTGCAACGCCTCACGCGGGCTTAAGCATGTTGTCGGCTCAAAATCCATCGCGCTCAACATTTTGCTTAACAGCATCGCCGTCGTGCGGCTGTCGTCAACCACCAAACCTTTCTTTGTCATGCCAAAGATTATAACAGTTGCGCTGCAATGTTTCCCATGCCACGAATGTCATAGCCCGCCAAATTCTTAACCGCATCTTTAAATTTTGAATCATTAATCGTTTCCAGCAACGGGCGCATCAACTCCGACTCAAAAAATTCTTTGGGGATGGCGAGATCGTAGCGCTCTTTGAACAACGGAACAAAATCGAGATCCAAAGCGGACGCCGCCGAGTGGATTCCCAAGCCGCAGTCGGCAACCCCTGAGGCGACCGCCGCCGCCACCGCCAGATGCGTATATTCCTCACGCTCGTAACCGCGAATCGATTCGGGCGACAATCCAATTTTGCCGATCTCAAAATCTAACAGCACGCGAGTGCCCGCGCCACGTTGACGATTCACAAATGAGGCGCGCTCCAGATCGGCAAGCGTGCGAATCTTTTTTGGATTTCCTTTCGGCACGATCAAACCTTGATCTCGATACACAAATGTCATCAACACAATCGGCGTGTCGGGCAAATAGCGTTTGATATAAGAGACGTTGTACTCGCCAGTATCCGGGTCGAGCAAGTGGGTGCCTGCCACATGCGCTTCGCCGCGCCCCAGCGCGATCAGCCCGCCCAAACTTCCAACATTTGCCGACGCCAGTCGCATCGCAGATTTTTCGGCGATGAATTGACTCAACAGATCGAGACAGAGATCGTGCGAGCCAATCGCCACAATCGTGCGATCAATTTCTGCGGGCGCGCGATACAGATGCACGGTGACGCCGTCTCCCGCTTGCACTCCCTCCGACAGGCGTGGAATGCGGACGATGCCATCGGCGCGAACTAACGATGTGATAACACCCGCGCCGCGCGAGAGTGGCGTGGCAACGACTCTGCTCCCGACTTTGCCAACGGTGACTCGCATATACTCATCATCGCCCATCGGCGATAACACTTTGCGTGAGATGGTTGCCTGTAGTGTGGGTTGTTGATTCGCGGAACGCCCTAACCACTTCGACAGAATCGGCTCGACAAAAATTTCGCCCGTAAGCGCGGCGGATACGGGATAACCGGGGACGCCGATGATTGGGATTGGAGATTGGAGATTTGAGATTACTCCGAGAATGACCGGATGCCCTGGACGAACCGCGATGCCGTGAACGAGCAATTCGCCCAGCGTCTCTACAACTTTGGCAGAAAAATCTTCACTGCCCGAAGACGATCCCGCATTCAACAAAATTAAATCGTGAGTGGCTGCCGCCTCTCGAACTGTGGCGACGATCTGCTCCAAATTATCGGGGACGATGTTGTAGCGCGTGGCGACGCCGCCCCACGTTTGCACTTGCGCCGCGAGAACGAGCGAGTTGTATTCGATGATGTCGCCCGCGTTCACGCTTGACCCCGCAGGCACGAGTTCGGTGCCCGTTGGGATGACGGCGACGCGCGGCTGGCGGCGCACCCTGACTCTGTTGTGACCGCATCCGGCAATCGCGCCCAGATCAACCGGACGCAATATATGATTCGACGGCAACACCAATTCCGTCGCCACCATATCCTCACCCATCGCGCGGACGTGAGACCAAGGGGTGAGGGCGGAGCGAATCTCGATGGAGATTGGAGATTGGAGATCAGAGATTGAATCTCCACGCAAAGCGTCTACTCTGTTTTCATGCACTTGGACATTCTCAATTGGAATCGCATTCGCCCAACCCGGAAGTGGATCGCCGGTGTCAACATATTTAATTTGCGTGAGCGTGACGGGGTTGTTGTCGCTTGCCTGCGCTGTGTCTTCAGCGCGCACGGCGTAGCCATCCATTGCCGAAGCGTGATAGTGTGGCGCGGAAATTTTGGCGAAGATCGGTTGCGCCGTGACGCGACCTAATGCTTGATCGAGCGAGACATCTTCACCTTCTATCGGCTGCCATTTGTCTGCCGCTTGCATCGCCGCGCTGAATCGCGCCCATGCTTCGGAGAGAGGGATGTCGTCGAGGTAAATCTTTTTAGTCATTTCTCTAGCGACGAATTCGGATTTGCCCGATTTCTACGATGACCAGAGTGCTTGTCAGGTTTTCGTCATGGAGTTGTTTGAGAGCGTTGAGTAATTCTCGATTGAGAGTTTCAGTAGAAACCTCATCAGGGATACGGCTCACTATAATTCCGGCGTGGGTCTTCAAGGGGTATTCAAGAATGTTAGAGAAATCGGTATCGCTCGTGAGGATTATGGCAGAAAGTGTTTGAGCGCGATCAAAAATTTCTCGGTCAGTATGACCTCTTAAACCGATGTCTCGCACATCATCAGCGACGTATCCGGCTTCGCGTAAAGCGCGCGCCGTGGAGCGGGGCAAATCTTCGTCAATGACAAAGCGCATGATTAAGCGAAGACGCGCACTTCTTGTTGCTCGATCATTTTAGCGGCGTAAGCAAGAGCGGCTTTGATGTCGTCGAGTGTTACATCGTATTCTTCGCCAATCTCTTTTTGTGTCATACCGCCTGCGAGCTTAGCAATAATAATATGCACTGGCACGCGCGTGCCTTTGATGACAGGTTTGCCGAAACGGATTTTAGGATCAACGACAATGTGCGGCGCAATTTCGATCATAGTGAATTTCCTCGTGAGTCCATTATATGCCCAAGTCATTTTAGAGTGTATAGATTAGATTGAGAGCCGACTCGGCGCCCGGCGGGACTTTATCAATCTTTTCAAATTTAATTCCGGGTAATTTGTGCGCGGCGTCGGCGACTGCACCCGTGACAAGAATCTCGTGCGCCTTCGCCGTGTCTTCACCCAGCTTGCCCGCCGCGTTCACCTGCGGACCGAACACATCCTGATCGCCGATCCGCAACATACGCCCATACCCCAAACCGACGCACAACAAAATCTGTTCCTCTTCGTCTTTGCCCGCGTTGTAATTTTTTAGCGTGCGCTGCATCTCCACTGAACATTCAATCGCCTTCGCCACACTGCGGAAGATGACGAGCATACTATCGCCTTCCATCTTGAGCAGGATGCCGTCGTAGCGATCAATCACCGGCACTAACACACGCTGTGATTCGTAAATGGTTTGCAAGAAATGAATGATGCCGAACTTCTCGACATTGCGCGAGAAACCGGCGAGATCGGTGAACATGACCGCCCACGTCTCGCCGAACAAATCCCAAATGCGCGAGTCGATCAACTCTTTATCCGCACCCGGCTTCAGGCGTTCGGAAATTAGTTTTTCGAGTCGATCTTGTGAGGCGCTGGTTTCGATTTGAAAAGTGTAGGGCATGACAACTCCTTAATCTTCCGGCGGATGCCAACCTACTTTTATCCATTGTCGGCGAGCATAAACGATCAGATCGTGATTCATTTGTAACGTAGACACTGTTACACGTCCTATCGGTGTGGTGCCGACGATGATTGCGCCATCTTCGCCCCAAGTAAAATGCTCTTCCCAAATTTGAGTTCTGGGATTGAAGAGCATCACGCGTTCACCGCTTTCAGAATCAACAGCGTTGGTTTGTGTTCCCTTGAATTCATTGCAGGGACGACAAGCAAGCCACAAATTTTCTTCTTGAGTATGTCCCTCTGCGGCAATAGGGATGATGTGATCAATTGTGAGTTGAATACCCGTGAGTTTTTCAGACGTAAGGCAATAGCCGCAACGGTGTTTTGCTTGCTCGGCAATGCGTTGGCGCAGTTTCGCGGGAATTTTCACGCGGCTCATCGCGGGTTAGGTAATTGCTGGAGAGATGGTAATGAATGTCCGCGCCACTTGAGCAGAGCGTAGGCGTGTGCTTTGCGAAGCATGAGATGTTCGCTTTCCTCGCGCAACATTTTCAGCTCATTTTTTTCATCCGCGATAATTTTCCCATCGCTATTTTTTTCGAGCAAAAGATCGTAACGTCGCTGCTTGCTGGCGGGATAAGTGCTTCGCGCTACTTTGCGAAGTTCGGCGTCGTTAAGTTGGGCGAGCGAATCGATCTCGGCTTGAAGGGCAGGGGGCAGATCATCGGCAAGGGGATTGGCGGCGGTAAGAACGTCACTCAATACTTGCTCGATTGGACGCGATGTAATCTTCGCCGTAATTTGTGCCAAGCGATAAACCGAATTCGGAATTTGCAGTGTTACGTTGACAGCCATAGTTCACCTCTCCATTAATTATAATCTCATCAAAACAACCTTACCTCAACCACTTCACCCGTTTGCACGCCATTCGAGTCCCTCCCAATTATTATCATCCCATCGGCGAAGACCAACGTAAAAATTTGATTCGATTTTCCAAAGATCGGCTCTGCCCAATCTTCACCGTCACGTTTGATGATTCGCGCCGGCACATAATCCACGCGACCCGCTTGCGAAGCGACATTGTGAGTCACTTTAAGATGCACACTGCGATTCGTCGGCGCGGTTTTGCAACCGAGCAAGCGATAGATCATCGGCACGACAAAAAGATCGGCGCAGACCATCGCGCTCACCGGATTGCCGGGAAGTCCGATGACGGGTTTGCCATCTGCCACCGCGAGAATCGTCGGC
>JACRLA010000360.1 GCA_016215145.1 Chloroflexota bacterium | reverse complement strand
TATCGTGTTAAGATTGCCTCCAGATCGTCCCAAGAAAGAGAACTCGTGTATGCCCTCCAAATCAACACCTTCTAAAACCGATCATCCCATCAAATCCGATCCTAATGTATCACCCGATCCCCTCGGCGGCGAGTTGGAACGCCTGCGCGATATTCTCATTGGCAGCCACGCCCGCACTGTCAGCGAGCGATTGGATCATCTTGAAGCGCGCTCGGCTGAGATGTTGGATGAACTCAAGGAAGAAATAAAAAGCGGGCGCAAGGAAAGCGACGCGCAATTGCGCGCCACGCGCCAAGAGTTGATCAATACCTTCACTTCGGAGATCGCCGCGCTTCGCAAAGAATTGCAAGAGCAAGCCAAACGATCTCAAAAGGAATTGCAAGATCAGGCTGAGCGATCTCAAAAAGAATCGCAGGACGCAGTCAAGCGATCTCAAGCCGAACAACAGGCAGCCGATGCGCGCCTTCAAAAACTTGCCGACGAACACTCTGCCAACCTGCGCGCCGCCCAAACAGATTTGAAATCGCAGATCGAATCTCAAACGCGCGATCTCACCGCACGCATGGAGCAACGAGACGACGCCCTTAGCCAAGAACTGCGCCAACTTGCGGCGAAGATCGAAGAGAAGAAAGTCGCGCGCGACGAACTGGCTCAACTGCTGCAAGACCTGGCACTGCGATTAGCAAAATCGTAACCCGATGCTGTTATGAACGACTCCGAACCTGTTGACTCTACCCTCTCCGCTTCGCCCACCGATGGCAACTCGATTGATTCGGTGCGCTCTATTTTGTTAGCCCAAGAGCGTGAACGCATCTGCCAACTCGAAGAACAATTAACTGCTCTGCAACAACAATCCGCCGCGCTTCAACAACATTCCAACACCCTACAAAGCTCCATTCACGACATACAAGCCGAACTGGATCGTTTGCGTCACGGCGATGAGTTAATGAATCGCATCACGCCAATGATGTCCAACATGATCGGCAAAACGATCCGCGAATCGCCGGAGGCAATGGCAGAAGCGTTGGGTCCGGTGATGGGCGAAGCCATCCGCGTGCAGATACGCGATGCGCGGATTGATATGGTGGACGCCCTCTATCCCATCGTCGGCTCCACCGTGCAGCGCGCCGTCAGCGAATTTGCGCGCGAGTTTCAACGCAACATTGACGCCCGACTCAAATCTACATTTGGAGCGCAAGGTTTTACGCGCACCCTCAAAGCGCGTCTGCGCGGCGTCTCGCCCGCCGAACTTGCTCTGCGCGATTCGCTTCCCTTCTCCATGCGCGAAGTGTTTCTCATTCAACGCGAGTCGGGTTTGTTGTTGGCGCACATTCACCCCGGCAGTGAAAGCGCAACCGATTCTGATCTCATCGGCGGCATGTTGACCGCCATTCGAGATTTTGTGCGCGACTCGTTTGGGCAAGGGCAGCGCGAAAAAGAATTAGATGAAGTTCAATATGGCGATCAACGCATCATCATCCAAAGCGGACAACATGCGTATCTTGCTGTGGTGATCAACGGCATCGAGTCGGAAGGCTTCCGCGCCAAGTTGCACGATTTTATTTCTGAGCTACACGTCGAACACGGAATCGCTTTACGCGATTACAACGGTGACGCCGCCACTCTGCCCGACCTGCCACCCAAGCTCACCGCACTCGTCGGCGGCATCACCGTAGAAAAAGTCGGCGCACCCGCGCCTCTCTCGCGCAATCAAAAATTTGGGATCGCTGCCGCAAGTTTAATCACGGTGTTGATCGTCGGTGTGATGTGCTTCTATCTGCAATTCACCATTGCCTTGTTTCCGATTGCCTTCCCTGCGCCGACTCATACACCAACGCTGACTTCGACTCCGACTCCGACGTTCACGCCCACACCCACGGCGACGCCGACTCTCACACCCACGCCCACGGTGACGCCGACGCGCACGCCCACACCCACGCCAACCTTCACCGTGACTCCGACGCCCACGCCGAGCAACAAAGCCATCACGACGGGCAACGTGTGGATGCAATCTTCGTTGGACGCTGGCGCGGTATCCATCGCCGCCATCCCCAAAGACTCCAACGTCACCGTGATCGCCACCTCTGGCTTGTGGGCGCAAGTAGAATGGGACTCGGATCGCGGCACGCGGCGTGGTTGGGTTTTGTTAGAGTGGGTTAAGATGTTGAGGTAATGCACAGACACAGCCACTTCGTCATTGCGAGTCTTCGAGAAGCAATCTCTGTTTCGCGCGGAGATTGCTTCGCAGAGAACGCTCGCAATGACGCTTGAACTGTTACGAAAGATTTGCTATGAGCGTTATCCAAAAGAAGATTTGTTTGTTGGGAGACTTCGCCGTTGGCAAGACCAGCCTCGTGCGCCGCTTTGTCGAAGATCGTTTCGACGATAAATATCTCAGCACCATCGGCGTAAAAATTTCGCGCAAGACGATGGCGCGCGGCTACGGCACATTAAATTTACTGGTGTGGGATCTGGCTGGCGGCGACAATTTCGATTCGGGTTCCAGCTATTTGCGCGGCACATCGGGCGCAGTCATCGTGTGCGATCTCACGCGGCACGAAACGTTATCGGCATTCGAGCGTTATGCGGCGCAAGTGCGGGCAGTCAACCCCGGGTCGCCGTTGGTGTTCGTCGGCAACAAAGTGGATTTAGTAGAGGCGCGGGCGATCACCGACGCCGAACTTCAAACAGTGTGCGCCGCGCTCAACGGATCGTTTTTGTTGGCAAGCGCCAAAACCGGCGAACAAGTTGAAGAGACGTTTTTGGCTTTAGCCGAGCAGCTTGAACTTCATTAAACCTTTGCCCGCTGATAGCGCATGATGAACGCTGAAACTCGCTGAAAAAATTGAAACCCTTTGCACGCTGATTTATAAAACAAATCAGCGTTCTGCTTTTATGACTCTCCAACCTTTAGACACTAGCCCCATTGTGTTAGCAGCGCGAGCCGCCCAAGCGTTGATGCAGGAGCATCGCATCGCCTACGCCCAACTCGCGCCCGATCTCACCATCGTTCACGCTTCGTCCAACTTGCGAGATGTGATCCACGATCCGACTCCGCAAATTGAGGGCAGCGCGTTAACCGATCTGTTCTGGGAATTTGTGTCTGCCGAAGAGCCGCTCTACGCCATCATGCGCGGCGAAGCCAATGATTACCGTTTGGAGCGCGTCAATCGTGAAGCAGGAGATGGCTCTATTGCCTACTTCACATTTCACGTTGTCCCTTTAGATGAATTAAACCCGGTGCTTGGTTTAATGTTGATCGTCGAAGACGTGAGTCAGACCAGCCACGCCGAACAACGCATGATGCAAGATCGCAATGAATTGCGTTTGCTTCAATCTCAATTGGCGCGGGCAAACGAAGAACTACAACGCATCAATCGTTTCAAATCATTTTTGTTGTCAATGGCGGCTCACGATCTCCGCGCGCCGCTCACGTCCATTCTCGGTTTTGCCGGATTGCTAACCAACGATCCGCCGGTGCTTGGTGAACCGGAACAAAAACAAGCTCTCGCCATGATCGAAGCGCAGGGGCACCGTCTGGAGCATTTGATCTCCGACCTGCTTGATCTGGATCAAACCGAACGCGGCAAGTTGGTGATCTCGTTTAAACTTTGCGAGTTAACTGAATTGATCCGCGAAGTGATCAAGCCGTTAGACGTCACGCGCGAACTGCGCCAGATCACCCTAAAACTCGATCTGCCAAAAATGCCTGTGCAACTCCAAGCCGATCGTGAACGCCTGCGGCAGATTTTAAACAACATGATCAGCAACGCCATTAAATACACACCTGAAGGAGGACACATCGAAGTCGCCGCCCGCGCCGAAAGTGACGACGCCGTGATTCAAATTAGCGACAACGGCAAGGGCATGACCGAAGAACAACTTTCTCATCTCTTTCAACTGTATTACCGCACCGACGACGCGCGGCAAAGCAAAGTGAAAGGCACCGGCTTGGGATTGTTTATCGTTAAAACTTTGGTGGACGCCCATCACGGGCGCATTGACGTGACCAGCAAACCCAAACAAGGCACGACGTTCACCGTGCGCTTGCCGTTAGAGCAAAATTCTTAATAGCCAAACTTACGCACTTTAATCACGAATGTCACGAATATACGAATTTAACGAATAGAGCAATAAAAAATATTCGTGATATTCGCTCATTCGAGTCATTCGTGATGGAAATTATCTCACCTTGCGTAAGTCCAGAGAATAAAGGAGACCTCTTATGAACGACCACTTCAAACCCGCATTAGCAGAACTGATCGGCACATTCCTCTTGGTGTTCATTGGCGCAGGGTCGGGCGCCACCAACGCCGGGCTCGTCGGCGTGGCGTTGGCGCACGGCATCGCCCTCATGGTGATCATCTACGCCTTCGGATCGATCTCCGGCGCGCACGTCAACCCGGCAGTCACCATCGGTTTGGCGCTCACCGGCAAAGTGAAATGGGATCGCGCTATCGTGTATCTCATCGCGCAACTCATCGGCGCGGCGCTGGCAGGATATAGTTTGCGATTCATTTTGGGAACCACCGGCAACTTGGGCGCGACTCAACTTGCGGCGAATGTCTCGCCGATCGCAGGGGTTGCCGTCGAAGCTATCCTCACCTTTTTTCTGGTGACGGCTGTGTTCGCTTCGGGAGTCGCCAACAAAAATGGAAACATGGCGGGTGTGGCAATCGGCTTGGTGTTGACGATGGATATTTTGATGGGCGGCACACTGACCGGCGCCAGCATGAATCCGGCGCGCACCTTTGGTCCGGCGATCACCTTATTCGACTTCAATAATTTTTGGGTCTATCTGGTGGGACCGATTCTCGGCGGCGCAGTGGCGGCAGTGATTTATGATCGCGCGTTTATGAAAAGCTAGCAAGTGGTTGGAGAAACCCGTTTTCTTGGAGAAAACGGGTTTCTTCGCCCGCGAGTGATCATCCCCTTCACCCGTTCACTTCTTCACTCTTTCTCAACCTCACCCCCACTACCCACAACACAACAAGCCCACCGAGCGACAACCCGATCAACACCAGCAAGCTGAGACCGATCAATCCAATGAAGACCGCCGAGTTGCCGATGTTTTGCAACGCGCGCAAGTTGTCGCCGAATCGCAAACTAACCAACACGATTGTCACCACACACGCATTCCAGATTCCGTGAAGAAGAATCGCGCTTGCAAAAGATCGAATCAATTTCCACGGCGAGCGTGTCGCCGCCCACTGCCCCCAACCCCAGCCCACCATCCCCGCCGTGAGTCCGTGCATCACCATCGTGCCGAAGCGCGCAAGGATCGTGATCAGCCACACGTCGCCAATCGCCGTTAAGTTGCTCAAGGTCTCCACGGCGGCGAAACCGAGTCCGCCCAACATGCCGCCGACGAATGCTTCCATCGGAGTCGGCTTGCGCCGCAGCATCAAGATCACGCCGAGCGGTTTTAGTAATTCTTCTACGGTCGGCAAGATGAATGACAGCATGAGGTAACCCAAAACGATCACCCAAGGTTTTGCCGCCCACGCGCTGAACAAGGCGATGTTGCGTGTGCGTTGATACAGTTGAAAGAGTCGTTGCAGTTGTGAAAACTCGCTTGGCGAAAATGCAGAGAGCGTCACTGCTACGATCACCGCCACGACGACGGCGATGACGATCTCAATAATGAATGCGGCTGGCACCGCCAGCCACGCGCCGCTTGCCAAATGCCCCCACGCGCGCAGCGTGCTGAACTTCCCCCAACTGCCAACCGTGATCGAGAGAAGAATAAGCGCGGCAAGCATAGTCGCCACATATTGCAGCACGCCGACAACGCCGCTGAACAATTTTAAAAATAAAATAACTTGACCGGCGATTAACGCTAAGGCGATCACGATGCTGCTGACCACAACCCAAAACCAGTCGGTCTTCCACATCTCGATCTCGCTGCGTCGCATTCGTCGAAGGGCGTGCCATGCCAACGGCGCGCCCATCAGTCCGACTCCGCTGATCGAGATGATAGAGACCACCGCCGTCGAAGCAGAGTTGATGGAACGCAGCGCGGCAGGTTGCAAGACGGCAAACGGGATCAGCGCCAGAGCGAAACAACTTAAAGCGACTCCGGCGATGCCGCCGACCAGGGCGAGGATCACCCACGCCGATTTAGGACTCGGCTTCTCTAACGGTGTCGCCGCCACCGTCGGGGCGGCTTCGATTGTGTGGTTGGCGATCTCACTCGCGGAATCATTTTGTTCGTTTGATGGAGGGCTGAGCCAGTTGGGGTCGGTGGACATGATGAGGGAGTATAACATTGTGATTGTCCTAATTTTCCGTTTGAAGAGATAATCAAAAAAGAATCTGAGAAAGAATAACAAAAGAAACCCGCCATCTTCACAATAGCGGGTTTCTCTTTTGAAGTTTGAAATCTGTTTTTTATTTTTACTCGTATCTCAACGCTTTCACAATTTCCATATTCGATGCTTGGCGTGAAGGCAAGAGCGCGGCGAGTACACCAAAGAGCAAGCCTGCGGCTGTGGCGGCGAGAACTCCGGCGAATGGGAACGAGTAGGCCATCTTGAAGATGCCGC
>JACRLA010000183.1 GCA_016215145.1 Chloroflexota bacterium | reverse complement strand
GGTGAAGGTGGCTGGCTGTGGTGTGTGTCACACCGATTTGGGTTACACCGATCACGATGTGCCAACGGGCAAGAAGCCGCCATTGATTTTGGGACACGAAGCATCAGGTACGGTGGCGGCCTTAGGCGACGGCGTAAAAAATTTCAAAGAAGGTGATCGCGTGATCTTGCCTGCGGTGTATGGATGTGGTCAATGCAAGATGTGCCGCATCGGGCGAGAAAACATTTGCGAGAACATGATCTTCATCGGCAGCAACGCCGACGGCGTGTACGCCGAATACACGGTGTATCCGTCAACGGCGGCGGTGGCATTGCCTTCCGAATTACCTTTGATCGAAAGTTCGATCATCGCCGACGCAACCACGACTCCATTTCACGCTGTTGTGAATCGCGGGCAAGTTAAACCGGGTGACGCCGTGGTGGTGATCGGCTGTGGCGGCATTGGACTCAACTGCGTGCAGATCGCGGCGGCGGTGGGCGGCAAAGTGATCGCCATTGACATTGCCGATCACAAATTGGAATTTGCTAAACAACTTGGCGCGAGCGCCACGATCAATTCTAAAAATGTTGAACGACTCGATAAAGAGATTCGCAAACTCACCGGCGGCGGTGGCGCGGATATTTCGTTTGAGTGCATCGGCAATCCCGTGACGCAAGAGCAAGCCTTCAACGCGGTTCGCACTGGTGGGCGCGTGGTGCTGGTTGGCTATTCCGAGAAGCCGATGAATTTAGTTTCGGGGCGTGTGATGTTCCGCGAAATTGAAATTGTTGGTTCGCTTGGTTGCCGCGTGGTGGATTATCCGCGTGTGTTAGAGATGGCGCGCTTGGGCAAGATCAAAGTTGCCGAATTGGTGACGGCAAAATTCCCGCTCGACAAAATCAACGATGCCTTTGATGTGTTGCGGAGGGGTGAGGGAATTCGCTCGGTGATCACGCCATGACTGAAAAGGAAATAAAGGAAACAAAGGAAATGGCGGAAGCACATTTCCCTTATCTCCCTTATTTCCTTATTTCCTTTGATGTTAATTGATGTCCACGTCCACGTCTCTCGCCGCGAACACGAACGCCCTTGGGTGTTGGAGTTCATCGAGAGTCAATCGGATGGAGATGTTTGGGCGAAGGTGGATCGGATTTTAACGCCGACGACCTTCCGACCTTTTTTGCAAGAGAACGGGATTGATTGGGCGGTGGCATTGGCGGAAGATTCACCGGCTACCGTTGGGGTGACTCCGCACGACTATGTTGCCGACTTGTGCGCGAAGGCGAATGCCCAACCCGACCCGGCAACGGGCGCGCGCGGAAAAATAATTCCGTTTGCCAGTCTTAATCCATTTACGGTAAACGATCTCGCGCTCGAACTTGAAAAACTTGTCAAAGATTTTGGCTTTCGCGGATTCAAAGCGTATCCCGTTTATCAGCATCATTACATGAACGATATTCGGATGTATCCGCTCTACGCGAAGGCGCAAGAGTTGGGCGTGCCGATGTTGGTGCATACGGGGTCGTCGGTTTTCAAAGGGGCGCGGATCAAGTATGGCGATCCGCTTCACTTGGATGATGTGGCGATTGATTTCCCGAACTTGACGATCATGATGGCGCACTCGGGCAGACCGTTTTGGTACGAGCAAGCGTTTTGGCTGGCGCGACAACACAAGAACGTTTACATGGAACTCTCGGGGTTACCCGGCAAAAAGTTGTTGGAGTATTTCCCCGAACTCGAACGCAACGCCGACAAGATCGTGTATGGCTCTGATTGGCCCGGCAATCCGTATATCCGAAGAAATGTAGATGCAATTTTAAGTTTGCCGTTGAAGGACTCGACCAAAGAAAAAATTTTGTGGAAGAACGCGGAGAAGGTTTTGGGCGTTGAAGTGAGAAGGGCGTAGAACGTGACGAGTGATGCGTGATACGTGATGGAATATAGCGTCATTGCGAGGAGCGTTCTGTGCGACGAAGCAATCTCGTGTTGGTAGAGTCTGAGATTGCTTCGCGAAGAACGCTCGCAATGACGTTATGTAGTGCGAATTAAAAGGATTGATTGATGAAAGAACTCCTCTTAGCGAATGAAGCCATTGCGCGAGGCGCGTGGGAAGCGGGCGTGAAGTTTGCTGCCGGTTATCCCGGCACGCCCAGCACCGAAATTCTTGAGACGATTGCCAAAAAATATCCAGAGATCGATTCGCAATGGTCGGCGAATGAGAAGGTGGCATTTGAGGAAGGCATGGGCGCGGCAATCGGCGGGTTGCGTGTGCTGGTAACGATGAAGATGGTCGGGCTTAATGTCGCCGCCGATTCGTTTATGGTCTTTCCGTATTCGGGAACCAATGGCGGCTTTGTGGTGATCTCGGCCGATGATCCCGGTATGCACTCATCGCAAAACGAACAAGACAATCGTTATTTGGCGTTGATGGCGAAAGTCCCAGTGCTAGAACCTTCGACGGCGCAAGAGTGCAAAGACTTTATCAAGATCGGCATGGAGCTCTCCGAAAAATTTAGCGTGCCGGTGATGATGCGGACGACGACGCGCTTGGCGCATCACAAAGGTTTAGTGGAAGTGGGCGAGCGCGTTGAAGTTGAACAAAAGCAATTTGTGCCTGACCCCAAACGATTCTCTGTTCCTATATATCGCACACTACTTCGCCCCGCCGTCGAAAAACGAATCGCCGAATTGCGTGCTTACGCTGAAACGACTCCGTTGAACAAGGTTGACTGGCGCACTGGAAGAGGCGGCGTCACCGCGCAAAAAGGATCGGTTGGATTCATCACCAGCAGTATCGCTTATCAGTATGTGCGAGAAGTGAATCCCGAGTCATCTGTCTTCCGACTTGGCATAACTCATCCGTTGCCGCCGAATGCGATTAAAGAATTTTGCGCGGCGCACGAAAAAGTTTTCATCGTGGAAGAGGGCGAACCGTTTATCGAAGATGCGATCCGCGCGATGGGCATTACGAACATCGTCGGCAAAGAAATTTTTGGAGTGATCGGCGAATACTCGCCGGAACGAATTGGCAAGGCGATGGGTTTGGATGTGCCGAACAAACCGGACTTCAGCCAAGAGATCACCGTTCTTCCGCGCCCGCCAATGTTGTGCGTTGGATGCGGACATCGCACCGTGTTCGATTCGTTGAAACAATTAAAAGTTACGGTCGCCGGTGACATTGGTTGTTACACAATGGGCGCGCTGCCGCCGTACGAAGCATCGCACACAACATTTTGTATGGGCGCGGGAATTGCGACGGCGTTTGGATTAGAACGCGCCGGACATGATCGCACCGTCGCCATCATCGGCGATTCAACTTTTACTCATTCGGGGATACCGCCACTGATTGATGCCGTTTACAACGGCAGTTCGCTGACGTTGATCATTCTTGATAATTCAACAACGGGCATGACGGG
>JACRLA010000400.1 GCA_016215145.1 Chloroflexota bacterium | reverse complement strand
GGTGGATCTTTTCCCTGATGCTGCCGGTGGGGCGCAGGCGATGCGCCCACTTTTTTTTGGCGCCACCTTGATCCTATTTCTTATTTTCCCGCCGCGCGGACTGGCTCACCGTTGGCAGATTATCAAAGCCGCTTGGCGACTGCGTCCTTTCTATCATACCTGATGGGGCAAAGACTTCCGAAGTCTTCGAGACTTCGGAAGTCTGCCGCACAAAGGAGGTGATTCGCGCAATAACTATCCACTGACTTTTCGGGACTACCGTAAGCAACTCAACTTAATTCTTTAAGAAAGAAGGAGAGACCCATGCGTAAACGTTTATTACCCCTACTGTCTGTGCTGATGAGTGCCGCGCTCGTGCTTGCCGCCTGCGCCACCCCCACCGCGGCTCCCACTGCGGTGCCGCCGCCGCCGACATCGCCCCCAGCGGCGACTGCCACATCGGCGCCCGCCGCCCCCACTGCCGTGCCTGCCACAAAGGCTCCCGCCGGACCACCCAACCTCACCGGTGAAACCATCACCTTTTATCACTTCGGTGATCTGTCTGGTCCGTTAGCCGCCATCACCAGCCCCACTATTCGCGGCGCCGAAGATGCGGCGAAGGCTATCAACGACTCGGGCGGAATTTACGGCGCCAAGATTCAAGTTAAGTTCTCCGACACCGGCGGCAAGGTCGAAGAAGCGGTTGCCGCCTATAACCGCTTCAAGAGCGCAGACAAAAATATGTTGTTCGTCATCACCTACGGCTCCGGTGATGCTGAAGCGCTTGCCCCGCGTTTGGTGGAAGATAAAGTTCCCAACCTCGCCGCGGGCTTGAGTGCCAAAGCTTTCTATGGCAAAGACTCCGGCTACACCTACGGACTCGGTCCCATTTATCCTGACCAACTTGGTCTCACGATGAAATACTTGAAGGACAATTGGGCAAAACATAAACCTGAAGGCGCCGGGAACGATATCAAGTTAGCCCACATCAGTTGGCCCACCGCTTTTGGTCAAGGCGCGCTGACCGCTGAAAGCCGTGCTTACCTCAAGGAACTCGGCGTTCAGCTTGTTCTGGAAGAGAAATATGATCCTGCGCCAACAGCTCAGACCACAACCGCTATCCTCAACGCGAATGCGGCTGGCGCTAACGTGATCTGGACGAACACCCTTGCCTTTGGTCCAGCCATTATCCTGAATGACTTGAACAGTCTTGGACTGCGCAAGAAGTTCGTGGTGGCGGCTGACAACTGGGGAATGGATTTGGCGTTGTACGCCTTTCTCGCCAAGCCGGAATATGGCGTTGGTTTGATCACGCCCTTCCCCTATTTGTGGTGGACGGATACGAGCAACGCCGGTATTCAATACGCCGGGAAGGTCTTCACTGACAACAAACGCCCGAAGAGCGATCAGAACGTGGGCTACCTGCTTTTGGTTGGCGGTGTGGACTTGGCAGTGAAGGCAGTCAAAAAAGCGATTGACACTGTGGGTTACAAAGACCTCAATGGCAAAGCCGTGAACGATGCCTTGATCGCCCTTGGACCCCAAGACGTTTTGAGCGGAGTGGTTCGTGTAGATTATTCTAAAGGCACGCGCGCTCCACGTTATGCACAAATCCGTCAGATTCAAGGCGGACCCGATAAATTTGTGGTCTTGCAAGATTGGACAGAGATGCCTGATCTGCGACCGAAATAGCGGGATGGCGGATAGCGGATAGCCGATGGCGGATGGCAGATAGCACATAGCGAATGGCAGATAGTAGGTAGCCATCCGCGACGCGATAAGCCATCCGCCATTCGCCATAAGCCACATGCTCAAACTCAACAACATCGAAGTCGTTTACAGTGACGTAATTTTGGTTCTGCGCGGCGCGTCGTTAGATGTGCCGGATGGGCGCGTTGTCGCCTTGCTCGGCGCGAATGGCGCTGGCAAGACCACCACCCTCCGCGCCATCTCCGGATTGCTGCGCGCGCAAGAAGGCAAAGTGACTCGCGGCAGTGTGGAGTTCAATGGACAACGACTCGACCGCTTGCCGCCGGAAGATATTGTGCAACGCGGCATTGTTCAAGTGCTGGAAGGGCATCGTCTCTTCCGCCATTTAACTGTGGAAGAGAATCTTCACATTGGCGCGCAAGCACCCGGCGCGACGACACGCGGAGCTTCGATTCGCCGTGACGTGGAACAGGTTTATCACTACTTCCCCCGACTCGAAAAGTTGCGCCGTCGCACCAGCGGCTACCTCTCCGGCGGTGAACAACAAATGCTAGTCATCGGGCGAGCATTGATGGCACACCCCAAGATCATGATGCTCGACGAACCCTCGCTTGGGTTGGCGCCGTTGATCGTCTCCGAAATTTTTCACGTCATCAAAAAAATCAGCACGTCCGAAAACATGGCAATTATTTTAGTGGAACAAAACGCGCACATGGCGCTGGGCGTCGCCGACCACGCTTACGTGATGGAAAATGGTCGCGTGGTGCTGGATGGAACGGCGGCGCAACTAGCACAAAACGAAGACATCAAAGAATTTTATTTGGGACTGACTCAACTGGGCGAGCGCAAGAGCTACCGCGAAGTTAAACACTACAAACGACGCAAACGTTGGTTGGGATGCAAGGAAAAGACCCGAAGGGTTTAAAAAAACTTCGGGTCTGGATGAAGGAGCGGAGAATCCATTATGGGACTGCGCGATTTTAATCTTTACGATCAACTACGGCACAACGCATTCATGGCGGGCGACTCTCCGGCAACAATTACATCGGGGCAGATCGTTTCGCATCGGCAATTATTGGATCGTGTAGATCGTTTGGCGGCAGGGTTGAGCGCGAGTGGCATCACCCAAGGAGATCGCCTTTGCATCCTCGCGCAGAACTGCGGCGAATATCTTGAACTCTACGGCGCGTGCGCCAAGATCGGCGTCATTGCTTGTCCCATCAATTGGCGGCTCTCCGCATCCGAAGTGGCGGGTGTGGTCGCCTTAGCCGACCCTCAAATGATCGTCGTCGGCGCGGCGAATCTTCCACAATTAGAATCGGTTGATTTAAATAAGATGCGCGCCCGCGCGATCATCGGCGGCGGCGCAAGCGGATTTATTCCCTTCACCGATCTTTACCGCGATGCCGTCACCGATCCCGCTGACGTGCGCGACGATGATCCCTTTGTGATCGTGCCGACGGCAGCAGTGGCGGCAACCCCGCGCGGCGCGTTGCTCACGTATCGCAACGTCATGGTGGCCGGTCAGGCGATGATTGCGTCGTTAGGATTATCGGCGCAAGATCGACACCTTGCCGCGCTGCCGCTTTTTCACATCACCGGACTCGGCTTGTCGGTCTGCATGACTCTAGCGGGCGGCGCCAACGTGGTGATGGAATCTTTTGATCCCGCTCGCGCCTCTCAATTAATTGACGAACATCACGTCACGCTGTTAGCAGATTTTCCGCCGGTGTTGGCGATGCTGTTAGAGGCTCGCGCCAAAACGGGCGCGGGCTGGCAGAGTTTAAAATATGTTGTTGGACTGGATGCACCCGACACCATCAAACGTTTATATGCCGAGACAAGCGCAAAATTTTGGACGGGCTTTGGTCAATCCGAAACGTCCGGCTTGGTCACGCTGACTCGTGTAGATTTAAAACCCGGCTCCGCCGGGCGCGCGGCGGCGATGGTGCGCGTGCGCTGCGTGAACGAAAAAGATGAAGACGTGCCGATGGGTGAACCCGGCGAGATCGCCGTGCGAGGTCCATTCGTCTTCGGCGGTTACTGGCGCGACGCCGACGCCACCGAATACGCCTTTCGCAACGGTTGGCATCACACCGGCGACATCGGCAAGTTTGATGTTGAAGGGTATCTTTACTATGTCGGGCGCAAGCCGGAAAAAGAACTGATCAAGTCCGGCGGCGAAAATGTGTACCCGGCGGAAGTGGAGCGAGTGATCGCCGAACTGCCGCAAGTGGCTGCCGCCTGCGTCATCGGCGTCCCGAATCCTAAGTGGGGCGAAGCAGTGAAAGCCGTGGTGGAATTAATCCCCGGAAAAACTTTAACGGCAGAACAAGTTGCCGCCGCCGTTGCCGAGCGCATCGCCGCTTACAAGAAACCGCAATTTGTAGATTTTGTTGAACGTCTGCCGCGCAAAGAAAATGGCGAGATTGATCGGGAAGCAGTGAAAGCAACGCACGGCTAACCGCATTCAAAGTTTAAAAGCAGAACGCTGAAAGCGCTGAAAACGCTGACGGTCGCTGAATAAAAATTTCAGCGTGCATAAAGATCGTGCCGCTCGTGTTTATGAGGACGGCGCACCCGCCGCACCCAATCTAAGGCGCGAATCCGATCCATTGTGGAAATGGCTGTATCACGCAGGCGTGTCGCCCAATTGGGAAGTTGGATGAGACCTTGACTAACGCGCGCCGGCGCGAGACGCTCACCTAGTTTGACCACCGCCGCCGCCCAAGTGAGCCCCGCGCCAAATGCCACGAATGCCAACGTATCACCGGCCTTCGCCCGCCCTTGCTCCATCGCTTCGCTTAACGCAATCGGAATTGAAGCCGCCGACGTGTTGCCGTAACGATCAATGTTGACAAAAACTTTTTCGTGCGGCAAGCCCGCCTGCCGCGCCGCGCTTTCAATGATGCGCGCGTTGGCTTGATGCGGGATAAACAGATCAATATCGTCAGCCGTCAACCCCGCTTTAGCAATTGCCTGCTGCAACGCCTTTCCCAAAACGCGCGTCGCAAATTTAAAAACCTCGTTGCCGTTCATCCGTAAATAATTTAATCCATCCACCAACGCCTCGTGGCTTGCCGGGATCGCCGAGCCGCCCGCAGGCAAAATGAGATGCTCCGCGCCCGAACCATCTGAGCCGAGCACATGCGCCAACACGCCGCACGGTTTATCGCTCGCTTGCACGATCACCGCGCCCGCCCCATCACCGAAAAGCACACTGGTCGTGCGGTCATCCCAATCTATAAAGCGGCTGATCAATTCAACACCGATCACCAACACGTTATCGCACGCGCCAGACGCAATGAACTGCTGCGCCGTGACCAATGAATATACAAAACCGGGGCAAGCCGCCACTAAGGTGAACGCGCCAATATCCTTCGCGCCCAACGCATGTTGCACTTGACTCGACACTGGCGGAGTCAGATGATCGGGACTCGATGTGGCGACGATGATCAAACCCAGATCGCGCGCCCGCAACCCGGCAACTGTCAGCGCCTCGCGCGCGGCGGCAACCGCCATGCTGGATACCGTTTCATCCGCAGCCGCAATGCGCCGCTCGCGGATGCCGGTGCGCGCGACGATCCACTCATCGCTGGTGTCCAGTCGCTGCGCCAGTTCGTGATTAGTTACCACGCGCTTCGGCGTGTATTTCCCCCAGCCAATGATGTTTCCGTAACGTTGTGTCATAGTGTCGCCGAGTATATCAAACTTAGACCCCAGACACCGAGTGCGCTTCGCGAAACACTCGGTGTCTGAGACTCTACTGAAGAAACCTGTTTTCTTCGAGAAAACGGGTTTCTCCGCTTTGCAAAGACTTCGGAAGTCCGGCGTTTTGACGACGAATGACGACCTAAATAGTGATCTGTTCCACTCCCTTGATAATGCCTCGCCGTGTAATGTCATTTTAACTTGCCTTAAGCCGAAGTTATTTTTTTTGGATCGCGCAGGAGGTGTGGGCATGTTGGATTGGTATCTCACCACCGCTTCGATCAGTTATCTAGCGCAGTTTACCCTCGCTCTGGCTATCACGGGCCATTTGCTTCGCTTGACGATCCACAGTGCCAGACGGCGTGCCGCCACGCTGGCACACGTCGCGCCCCTCACCGGCTTCTTTGCCGGGTTCACACTTTATCTCCTACTGCTTTTTTGGGAAACGGTTCTATTACCCGGCGAGAGGTTGATTGCCACCTATCTCCAAATCATTCCCCTCTCTCTGGGGATGGTTTGCCTCATACAATTTGCCTATCACTTCCCCTCTCCCGCGCCGAGTCAAAAATGGGAGCGGCGCGTGGCGTTGGCACTCACGATGTCCTACGCGCTGTGGGAAACCGGATACGTTTTTTATCGCTTGAACTTGCTGTGGGCGGAGGGTCTTGTGCGATTCAGGAGCGACACAACCGATATTTTTTTGGCGATCATCTTTTTGTGGGCGCCACTCATGCTGTTGCGCCAGTCGGTGCGCGTCTCTGCCGAAGCGAGTCATCCTTCATCTTTTCATCTCTCTGTTTTGTTCCGCCACTTGTGGTCGCCGCAAGGGCAAGCCGCACGATCCGCCCGCGCCCTCGCTTTTGTTTATCTTCTTCCGTTTGCGCTCAGTGTGGTCTGGCTGGCGAACTCGTTTTTCATTATTCCCATTGGCAGCACGAATGTCGTATTCTCGCTGGGCATCCTGATCGCACTTTTCACTTTCACCGTCGTCTATCTTAACTATTTGCCAGAGACCACAACCTTCATGGTCAAAGTGGGCGGGATGGCATTGGTCTTTCTGTTGGTGGTGTGGAGTGCGGTGGGTTGGGTCATCGGCACCCAATTCGTTGACCAATATCCCGAAAATAAAATCCCTCAACAACGGACACTGCGCTTTACGCCAAATGCTTCCGGCGGTTATGACGCTGCCACAGTTCCATTTCATTTTGACTCTGTCGGAGAAAAATGGGGCAGCTTCACTACCCAAGAATGGACGGACCTTCTGCCGTTTCCTTTCGCTTTTCGTTTTTATGATCAAACGTGGCACGAGGCTTACGTTTCAGTCGTCGGCGGGATTCGTTTTGGACGGGAAAGAATTTACCAAGATTTAGAATACCGTTATGGATCGGTGCCGGGTATCCTGCCTCTCTATCCGGCTCAGTCAAATTGGCCTCTCAAAGAGGGGCAGGTGTTTCTCAATGCCAACGCCGACAAAGTAACGATCACCTGGCGACAAGCGGCGGAGGGTCTTTCGACGGTAGGCACGTATACGTTTCAATTGACTCTGTACCCAAGCGGCGTTTTTGAAATCACTCACGACAAGATTACCGATGTCAAGTCGCGCATCTTCTGGACGATTGCCGTGATTGCCGGGAATCCGACTCGCGTTCCGAGACAAGTCCACTTGATTGATGGAGTGCCAATCAATGGTGGAGCGGAAGGGATGGTGCATGACGATTACATTGTCTTTCGCGCTTATCTTCACCACATGCT
>JACRLA010000399.1 GCA_016215145.1 Chloroflexota bacterium | reverse complement strand
ATCGCCCCAAGTTCGGGGAGGCCTAAAGCGCGATACATCTCGGCGTAGCGGCAGCGCGTGACGTTGAAGGAAAGTCTTCCATCATTCTGCTCCAGCACATCTATCTCTAACGCATTGTCTTTCTTCCAGTTCGCTAATGACCCGGCAAAATCGTTCATCCCACTTCCGTAATGCTGCGCCAATGCCGCGCCCTGCCCTCGGGCGATGGCGATAATCGTTTCGCGCACGATCCCTAACACCTTCTCGCGCCCGAACTCTTTACCCAATGATTCAATAAGCGGCATTAAAATCCGCGCTTCGATCTCGCGGCGCTTAAGAACGCCGATGTCGTTTAGTGTGTCAGGAGGCATGGTCATCGGATGAATCCCTTTCGCGTTATCAAGCACTGCACACTGGACTTACGTGCCTTAATCACGAATGACTCGAATATACGAATTTAACGAATGCAACAAAAAACATTCGTGATATTCGATCATTCGTGATATTCGTGATGGAATCGTTCAGTCTAATGAACGCATCTCGTCTCACTCAACGGAATACGAAATACGCACTACGCCGATCATATATCGCGTGCTAAAATAAAGCACCATTCAAGTTCACCACAGAGGAGAAAACATTCAATGGAAATCACAACCCGCGATTACAAACGTGTCAGCGTTATCCGAGTCACCGGACGCATCGATTCCACCACCGCGCCAAAGTTTGAAGAAAAATTAAACGACCACATCAAAAACGGTCACATCCATTTAGTGCTAGAAATGGATGGCGCCGACTACTTAAGCAGCGCCGGAGTCCGCACCCTCATCTCAACGCAAAAGACGTTGAAAGGCAAAGGCGGAGAAGTGACGCTGGCTCAACCGTCGCAGCGAGTCAAAGAAGTGTTAGAGCTTGCCGGACTCGGTCCCCTCTTTCACATCTACGACAAAACCGAAGAGGCGGTCGGAGAAGCTTAAACACTCTTTCTCAAATAACCCATCTAAAGGCACAAAGGCGCATTGGCACAAAGTTTTAAACCTTCTTTGTGTCGGCAAGTCTTTGTGTCTTTGCGTTAACGAAGACGAGCATGATACGTCTTCGTTAACGCAAGTCCCGCTACGCTTCGGGGACTGCGTTAAGAAAATTTACGCAAAAAAATAATTGACGCTTCGCGCTCATTCGTGCAATTCGCGGCTAAAAGTTGTTTTCGACTTTAATGACTCCCTCGTTAGTTTGGATTTATCTTTTCATCTTGGTCGTCGCCTTATCCGGCGCCGGTTTTATTTTATACCGTCGCTGGCAATCGCGCCGCGCCCTCGTCGCGCGCCTCGACGAACTCTCCAAATTCGCCGACGCCGGTCAACGCATCCTCAACGCCCCCTTCGATCTTCATCAACTGGCGCAGCGCATTTACATAGAAGCCGGAGAGATCGTAGATGTCAGCATCTTTCAACTCGGACTCTTTGACGGTGATCGCTATCGCCTGTTGATCTGGATCATGGACGGCGAAGCCCGCCCTCTGCGCGAGTTCAGCCTCACGCCCAACTCGCTCGGCATCGTCGGCTGGATGCGCGAAAGCCGCCGCAGTTTGCTCGTGCGCGATTTTGAAAAAGAGATCGACTCACTCCCCGCCAAACCGCGTTACATCTCGGACGACCCGCCGCGCTCGGCTGCCTTTGTGCCGCTCATGGTCGGGGATGCCGTCTTGGGTGTGATGGCGATTCAGAATCGGCAGCCCGATGCGTTTAGCGAAGAAGACTTGCGTTTGCTTTCGATCATCGCCAATCACGCTGCCGCGGCGTTGCAAAACGCGCGCTTGCTCGATCAAGCCCAACGCCGCGCCACACAACTCGAACTTCTTTCCGAAGTCGCCCAACAGATCAACGCCCTGCAATCGCTGCCCGCGCTCTACTCGCAAATCGTCAACCTCATCGCCGAAAAATTTAGCGAATATCATGTCAGCTTCTTCGAGATCGAAGGCGAGCAACTAAATCTCCGCGCCACCACCAACCCCGATCACATTGGCAAAACAATCACGATTCGCGTGGGCGACGACATCGCCGGTGAAGCCGCCGCCACAGGCGAACCGATCATCAAACAAGAACTGCCTGAATACATGCGCGCCGAAGAAGAATCAATACATCCTCACAGCACGCTCGTCGTCCCGGTCAGCATCGGCAAGCGCGTGTTAGGCGTGCTGGAGATTCGCAGTCATGCTCTTTTTGATGACAGCGCAGTTTCGGTTTTTCGATCTCTTGCGTCGCAGATCGCCATCGCCATCCTCGAAGCGCAAACCTACATTGCCGAACAACGCCGCGCCGATCAACTCGCCGCGTTAGCTCGCGCCTCACGCACCGTCGTCTCCGTTCTCGATCTCGACGACATCTTTGACGAAGTCCTCGACCTTATTGAAGAACGATTCCAATACAAACACGTTCACGTATTTTTATTGCAAGGTGAGCAACTTGTTCACCGTGCTGGCACCGGCAAAGCCGCCAGCCGTTGGCTGATCGAGAATTCATCGTTCCCCATTAACGGCAAAGGACTCATCACCCTTGCCGCGCGCAAGCAACAAGGCGTGTTAGTCGCCGATACATCTACTCATCCCGATTACATCATCGGCATCGGGCAAGAAGCAACACGATCCGAAATGGTCGCGCCGATGTTGATGGCGGGGCATGTCTTGGGCGTCATTGATGTGCAATCGCCGCAGCTCAACGCCTTCACTCAAGATGATCTACAAACACTTCAAACTCTCGCCGACACACTCGCGGTGGCGATCCGCAATGCCCGCCTCTTCGCCGGAGAACGCCGCCGTCGCCGCCTCGCCGAAATTTTGCGCGAAGTCTCCAACGCTCTAATCTCCACCGTGCAACTCGACGACGTGTTGGAATTTATTCTCGATGCTCTGGCGCTCGTCACGCAATATGATGTCGCTTCGATTTTGCTCATCAACGAACACGGCAGCATGAGTCTGCGCTCGTCGCGCGGTCCTGCCCATCTTGAAGACCTCATCGGCGAGTCATTTAATCTCAAACGATTCGAGTCACACGAAACGATCCCCGAAACCGTTGTCTTCCACGAAGTAGATCAGGGTCACGAATATCATGATCGTCTGGCAATGCCCGAGCCTCACGCCTGTCTCGGTTCGCCGCTCGTCATTCGCAACGAGCATCTCGGCTACCTTGTGGTAGACCGCGCCGGGCGAGAAAACTTTCCGCCGGAAGAGATCGAACTCATCGCCGCCTTCGCCTCACAAGCCGCCGTCGCCATAGAAAACGCGCGCCTCTACGCCTCACAACAGGAAGAAGCGTGGATCAATGCCGCACTGCTGCAAGTCGCCGAAGCAGTGGCGGCATCCCCGTCGCTCGACGTGAGTTTGCAAACGGTATCACGTCTCACCACAATGTTAGTCGGCGTGGATCGAGTGGCGATCTATCAACGGAATGAGGCCGACTCAAATTTTCATCTAACTCATCACGAAGGATTCGGGGACGCCGCCTCAACGTTGCAGCGATCACCTGTGTCACCCTCTGTTCTCGGCGTGAACGAAAGCCACGTTGCCGCCGCCGCGCTGCACACCACCCTGCCGCCCGATCTCGCTTCTGCTTTTGGATGTGATCAAGGAATGGTGTGGTCGTTGTGGGCGCGCGGCGAATTGCTTGGCGCATTGGTGGTGGAGCAAGGACACGCGCTCGGCAAACGTTTGCAAATTTTGGATGGCATCGCGCATCAACTTTCGATGGCGATGGAGAACGCGCGGCTGGCGCGCGAAGTTGCGGTGCAGCAACGATTAGAACGCGAGATGGAAGTCGGGCGCGACATTCAAGCGAGTTTCTTGCCCGATGCCTGCCCGCTCGTCGAGGGCTGGAGTGTGTGTGCCTATTGGCAAGCGGCGCGGCAAGTGGGCGGCGACTTTTACGATTTTATTCAACTGCGTCCCGATGACGATGGCAACGAGCGTTGGGGGATCGTCATCGCCGACGTGGCAGATAAAGGAGTCCCGGCGGCGCTGTTCATGGCGCTGTCCCGCACGCTGTTACGCTCGGTAGCGATCAACCGCATCTCGCCCGCCACCACTTTGGAGCGAGTCAATCAATTGATCTTAAGTGACGCCCGATCTAATTTGTTCGTCACTATTTTTTATGCGGTATGGACTCCGCGCACCGGACAGTTGGTGTATGCCAACGGCGGACACAACCCGCCGCTATTGATTCGCGCGCATGGCGAGTCGTCATCGCTGACGCGCACCGGCGCCGCGCTCGGCGTATTTGAACGCGTGACGAACATCGCCCTTAAAGTTCACGCCCAATCCGCCGCCCGCATTCAATCTGCCATTGTCGCCGCCGTCGCCGCCCACGTCGGCGGCAGCGAAGCGTTTGATGATATTACGATGGTAGTCGTTAAGAGAGAGTAGTTGCGGACATTTCGGCTAGCTTTTAGACGCTATTTCAGTGAACCGCTCGACAAAGCAAGTCGGGCGGTTTTTATTTTGCCTATTGACATTTACCCTGAATATCTTGTATTGTAACCACTGTTACATTATATGATACGGGTTTGGTTACTGTTCCACTACAAGGTTCCTCCGCATCCGACGGCACGGCGGGTGTATGTCTGGCGAAAGCTGCAACGCTTAGGCGCGCTTACGTTGCACGATTCGGTTTGGGTGCTGCCCAATACACCGCGCACACGCGAACAATTTCAATGGCTGGCGACAGAGATTCAAGAAATGAACGGTGAAGCGACATTTTGGGAAGCGCAGTTAGTCTTCGGCAAACAAGAAGAAACATTGATCAGGCAATTCAACGAGCAGGTAGCCGAACTCTATCAGGACATCTTGAACCAGCTAAAAAAACGAAAGCCCAACTTGATCGCGCTCTCTCAGCAATATCAACAGGCAATGGCAAACGATTATTTCCAATCGGAACTCGGGCAAACAGTGCGTGAGGCGCTGCTCGCCGCGCGAGGAGGCGCCAACAGATGAAGTGGGTCACTTGGGAGAATGTCGGTGTGGATCGAATGGCGTGTGCTTGGTTAATCAAACGCTTCATCGATCCGAAAGCCATTTTTATTTTTGTGGCAGCTGGAGAAAAGTCGTTGCCCAAAAACGCCGAAGCCTTTGACATCCCCGGCGCGCGTCTCTCGCACAAACGCGGGCATTGCACGTTTTACATCATGCTCCGCGAATATGAACTCCGAGACCCGATTCTGCAACGCATTGCACAGATTGTGGATGAGGCAGATGTAGTGCAAGAGGTGACGCTTGAACCTATTTCTCCGGGTCTTGACATGATTTGTCGTGGTCTGCGCCTAACCAGTAAGGATGATCAAAGTGCATTAGAGAAAGGCGTAATCGTTTACGAAGCACTCTACGCGCAGATCGCAGCCGAAAAGGGATGAGTTAATCAAATGGATCAAAAGGAAATCTTCATGGAAGCATTGCGACAGGTTGCCAACCTGTGCGCGGTTGCCGCCATGACCGCGCCCAAAAGCGGCGGGCAGCTTTTTCTTAAAGGCGGCAAATCTTTTGTTGAAACGATCCTCATCGAAGATCGCGCAACGTTGAATCGTTTAGCGGAGTGGCTTCGTGAACGGGGAAATAAGTTGAAAGACCCAATTTGGTTTCGTGACGCAGACACGGCAGAGAAATTAGATTTAGTATTGTTCATCGGGTTAGCCAAATGGTATCCGCCTCTTTACGATTGTGGCGCGTGCGGTTACGCCACTTGCGCCGAATTTTTGCAAGCCGCGCCTAAACATCACACTTCGCTGGCAAACGACTGGGAATTTGCCGGTCCGATTTGCCAAGTGCGTTGTATTGATCTTGGAATTGCAGTCGGATCGGCAGCCAAGACGGCGAGCATGAACAATATAGACGCGCGATGCCAAACGCGGATCGCAGCGGCGGCGCGACATTGCGGCGTCATCACCTCTGATCTTGCCGTTGCGCTTTCAATGAGCGTCTGTCATAAAAATATTTTCTTTGATAAGAAAATGCCAATAGTGACATTCAGCGATGAAGAAAAAGTTGGTAAATAAAATCAGGCAGATAACGGCATAGCCGTTCGTTAATCTAAAACTATAAGGAGACTATTGTTATGAAATGGATCACCCGTTCCCACGTTCACGTAGATCGAGTCGCTTGCCCGTGGCTCATCACGCGATTCATTGACAGCGAAGCCGAGTTTTTATTCGTGCCAAAGAATCAAATAGAGAAGGTTGTAAAGGAAACAGGCGCGATCCCGTACGATGCGCCCAATGTCGAATTGGGGCATCACGAAGGACGCTGCTCGTTTGAATCGATCATCTTGAAATACGGTTTGACCGAGCCGGGCTTGTTGCGTCTCGCCAAGATCGTCCACGCCGCCGATGTCGCCGAAGATATTGACACAGACCCCATCGCGCGCGGACTTGAAGCGATTGCCTCAGGTTACAGTTTGCGCTATCCCGAAGATGTAGAAAATCTTTCGCATCAGTTTGAAGTGTACGATGCCCTTTATGCGTGGTGTCGGTTGCAAGTAGCGAAGGGTTAAAACATTTTCAGAAAGGTCAGGCGATCAGCCTGACCTTTCTCATTAAGGAGCAGATCATGTCGCTTCAACTTCAAGGTTACATTGACTTGCCAGATCACATCAAACAAGGCGGCTTCGATCATGCTGCCGTGCATCGCCGCACGTCGCGACTTTACGTGGCACACCCCGGCAACGATGCCATTGATGTGCTGGATTGTGCCAACGATAAATTTTTGCACTCTATCCCAAACCTGATAGGCGTGGCTGGCGCGTTAGTATCCGATGAACGCAATTTAATTTTCACCTCTAATCGCGGCGAGAACACCGTCGGCATCTTCTCACCCGATGATGAGGCTTCGTTGATCAAGGTGGCGGTGGGAGTAAAGCCAAACGGACTCTCTCGCGATCCCCAGCGCAACATTTTGCTTGCCGCCAACGTGGGTGATCCTGCGCTTGCCGACTCGTTCACCGTTTCCATCGTGGACGTTGAGCAGAAGAAAATGATCGCTAGTGTGCCAGTAGCAGGTCGCACCCGTTGGACGATCTTCGACTCGCGTTTGGATTGCTTCTTTGTCAACATCGCCGAACCATTTGAAATTGCGGTGATCGAAGCCAATACGCCGACAAAAGTCTCGCGCACATATCCTATTCCTATAGCAGGTCCTCACGGACTCGATAGTGATGCAAACACTGGAAGATTATTTTGCGCTTGCGATGGAAAAAAACTTGTCACACTTGAGTCGGGAACGGGCAAGGTGATGGATGCCCAGGACATCGGCGGCATCCCCGACGTGATCTTTTTCAACGCGCAGTTGAATCATCTCTATGTCACCATCGGTGATCCGGGAATCATTGAAGTATTCGACACCCGCGCTATGAAACGAATCGAAACTGTTTCCACTGAAAAAGGGGCGCATACAATCGGGTATGATGTGGAACGCAACAAGGTATATGCCTTTTTACCTGCGACACACCGCGCTGTTATTTACGTAGATCGCTAAAGGAAAATTTTTATGCCCACCTCATTACCCCGCAACAAAGTCGCCAAGCAACACACCTGGAACTCCGAAAGCGTCTTCGCCACGCCCGAAGCGTTTGAGGGTGAATTAAAAAATTTCGTCGAGAGTCTGCCCACGATTAAAAAGTTTCAAGGTCACTTGGGCGAAAAGCCCGACAACTTAATTGAGGCGATGAGCGTTCTGGAAAAATTACAGGCGCGTGCCAACAAGATTCGGGTGTATGCCAATATGTCGCACTCGGTGGATACGGCGAACCAAAACGCGGCGGCGATGAACGGCAAGGCAGTCAGCGCGTTGGCGCAACTGCGCGCGGCGGCATCATTCATTGATCCCGAACTGTTGAGTCTTGGCAAAGATAAATTAGAAAAATGGATCAACGATGATCCGCGTTTGAAACTTTACGCGCACTACGTGGACGATCTCTTCCGCAAACAAGCGCACGTCCGCAGCGCGGAGGTAGAAGAGATACTGGGCATGTTGCAGGATCCGTTTCGCGGCGCGGCGGGCACGGCGGGCATGTTGGCAAACGCCGATTTTAAATTCAAGGCGGCGCGCGACAGCAAAGGCAAACAGATCGATCTGACTCAAAGCACGCATGATCGCATGATGGGTAGCGAAGATCGCAAAACGCGGCAGACGGCGTGGGAGAACTACCGCGATAAATATCTGGAATACAAGAACACGCTCGCCAGCAATCTCGGCACTTCGATTAAACAAAACGTGTTCAACATGCGCGCCCGCAAATTCGATTCGTCACTAGAGTCCACTCTCTACGATCACAACATCCCGGTCGAAGTCTTTCACAACTTGATTGACGCTTTCAAGAAACATCTTCCGTTGTGGCATCGCTATTGGGAGATTCGCCGCAAAGCGTTGGGCGTTAAAGTTTTGCAACCGTACGACGTGTGGGCGCCGCTCAGCAAAAAGAAAGTCAGTGTCCCCTTTGAGCAAGCGGTAGATTGGATCTGTGAAGGTCTTGCGCCGATGGGCGACGACTACGTACGCCTGATGCGTAAAGGTTGTCTCGAAGATCGCTGGGTGGATCGATCACCGAATGTCGGCAAACGTCAGGGCGCGTTCTCCAACCGTTCCACGCCCGACATGCACCCCTTCATCTTGATGAGCTACAACGACAACGTCGGCAGCATGAGCACGTTGGCGCACGAACTCGGTCACTCGATGCACGGTTATCTTTCGTGCCGCGCTCAACCGATGATCTACACCCAATACTCATCCATCGTCGCCGAGACCGCTTCCAATTTTCATCAGGTGATGACGCGGGCGCATCTGCTCGACAACCACAAAGATAAAAATTTCCAGATCAACGTCCTCGAAGAAGCGATGGGCAACTTTCACCGTTACTTCTTCATCATGCCCACGCTCGCCCGCTTTGAACTCGAAACACATCAGCGCATCGAGAAAGGTCAAGCCCTCACCGCCGACTCGATGATCGAGTTGATGGCGGATTTATTCAGCGAAGGGTATGGCGGCAAGATGAATGTGGATCGTCAGCGAGTCGGCATCACTTGGGGGACGTTCACCACACACATGTATATTGATTACTACTCGTTCCAGTATTCCATCGGCATCTCCGCCGCGCACGCGCTGGGCAAACGTGTCCTCGATCATCAGCCCAACGCTGTCGAAGATTATTTAAATTTCCTCAAAGCCGGTTCGTCGGTCTACGGCATCGAACTCTTTAAACAAGCGGGCGTGGATATGACGACGAGCAAACCTGTGGAAGATACTTTTGCGATATTAGAGGGGTATGTGGATCGGTTGGAGAAATTGACGAACAAATAATTAAACGAAGAGACGACCCGTTGGGTCGTCTCTTTTTTTCACTGGGATGCCGTCAC
>JACRLA010000182.1 GCA_016215145.1 Chloroflexota bacterium | reverse complement strand
TGTTTTACGATTGGCTCGAAGCGGATGAACTGGTTCACGCCTTTTGCGTTTCAGTTCATAAATCGCAAGGCTCGGAATATCCCGCCGTCGTGATCCCAATTTTGACTCAGCACTACATGATGTTACAGCGCAATCTGCTTTACACCGCCATCACCCGCGCCAAAAAATTATGCGTCCTCGTTGGCGCGCGCAAAGCGATTGCCATAGCAGTTAAGAACGCAACGGTGTCGCAGAGGTGGAGTGGGTTAGAGGCGAGGTTGAAATCACTCTAGTACAACCTACCCACTCCACACCCCCATCTTCACATCCCGTTTTCGTTTAGATTCTTCGCTTTATTGCACAACCGTGATCAAAACGTTTGAAAATGCAACGCCGCAAAACTTTCTTTAAAGTTTACTTGGAGTAAAATCTTCCTTAACCATGTCTACCCAAGTGTTGTTAGTTGAGGACAGTCCGGAGTACGTGGATATGACGCGCGAGTTTTTGGCGCTGCGCGGCAGCTATCAACTCGACTCGGTCTCGCGCGTGGACGATTTTTGGAAGCAGATCACCCAAAAACAGTACGACGTGTTCTTACTAGATTACAACTTGCCCGACGGCAACGGGCTAGAAATTTTGCGGGGGTTGGCAACGCGCAAGATTAAAACGCCGACGGTGATGATCACCGGACGCGGCGATGAACGTATTGCCTCACAAACCGTGCTGGCGGGCGCGTCAGAATATATCGTCAAGCAAGGGAACTATCTAGCAGACTTGCCGACGGTGATCACGCGCGTCGTCGAGCAAAGCCGTCTGCAGCAGGCGCTCGAGGAAGCCGTTGCGCGTTACCGCGACCTCTTTGAGCAGGCGGGCGAAGGCATTATGTTGTGCGCGATTGATGGGACGATTCTGGCGGCGAACCCTATCTTGTGTAAATGGCTGAATTGCTCCAACCAAGATTTGATCGGGGAGACGATTGAGGTGATTGATCACGGCGACGGTGGTGGGGGTTCGGCCTCGGCGGCGACGCCAATTCGTGAACGGCTGGCGCAGGCGGGGACGTTGATATACGAATCAACCTACCGCAGAAAAGACGGCAGCACCTTTCCGGTCGAGATCAACGCCAAAATTGTCCGGGCGCACAACGGCGATCCCGATGGCATCCAATTTTTTATCCGCGATGTGACGGAGTTGAGGACGGCGCAAGCGCAGTTGATACGCGCGGCGCGGCTCTCGGCAGTGGGCGAGTTGGCGGCGGGTGTGGCGCACCAGATCAACAATCCGTTGACGACGGTGATCGCCGACGCGCAGTTGTTGGTTAAATCACTGCCTCCCGATCACTCCGGCTACTCATCGGCGGCGGCGATCTTTCAGGCCGGCTGGCGCGCGCAGCGAGTGGTGCAACGCTTGCTTAACTTCTCGCGCCCGGACGAATTAGCATTTACGCCGACGGATATTAACGAGTCGATCATGGAAGCGATTGATCTGATCAGCGCGTATTTCGAGCGCGACGGAATCCATCTGCAAGTGAATCTGGCGAAGGCGCTTCCACTGATCCCGGCGAATGGTCATCAATTAGAAGAAGTGTGGATCAATTTGTTGATGAACGCCCGCGACGCTTTGCGCGAAATTCAACCGGCGAAGATCGCGGTCACGTCGGAATTGTGCGATGGCTATGTCGAAGTTAAAGTGAGCGACAACGGTCACGGCATTCCGCTGTCGAGCCGCGCGCAAATTTTTACGCCCTTCTTCACCACCAAAGAACCGGAACGTGGCAACGGGTTGGGGTTGTCGGTCTGTCAAACCATCGTCCGCAACCACAGCGGCGAAATTTTATTTGAGAGTCACGAAGGCCAGGGGACGACGTTTTTAGTTCGCTTACCTCGCACGCGAAAGGCATAATTATGGGTGACAACATCAAGCATCATATCTTAGTCATTGACGACGAAAAAATTGTCGCCGGGTCCATTGAACGGACTCTGCGCGCGCACGATTTCAACGTTGCCGTCGCCACGTCGGGCGTGGAAGGGTTGAACGCGGCGCGGCGGCATCGCCCCGATCTGGTAGTGCTAGACGTGTTGATGCCCGGCATGGATGGCTTTGAAGTGTGCCGACAGATTCGCGCCGATCCTTTATTAAACGAGATGCCGATTCTTTTTCTCACGGCGCGCAGCAAACCGGAAGATCGCGTGTTGGGCTTGCGCGCGGGTGCCGACGATTACCTGACCAAACCGTTCAACGTAGATGAACTCGTGCTGCGTATTCGGGCGATTTTGCGGCGCGTGATTGCTAAACAGATTCCTGCGGCGATGACCTCCAATAAATTAAACGTGCGCAGCTTGATTCTGGATTGCGAATCTTTCACGGCGGATAACGGCACCGGGCCCGTGCCGCTCACGCCGGTGCAATTCGATCTTCTGTATTTCTTAATGAGCCGCCCGGGCGAAGTGTTCTCGCCGGCAAAGTTACTGCACGACGTGTGGGATTATCCCTTTGATGCCGGCTCGCCCGATCTGGTGCGGGTGCATGTAAAGAACTTGCGCGAAAAGATCGAACCCGATCCGGCAAACCCGTCGTACATCACAACGGTGCCAGGACACGGCTACACCATAAAGTCTTAGTTTATTTAATGTGTTGAGTCAGTTAACACGCAACACATTTTAGATGAGGGTGCAATCCCGACCTGCATGGATCAGTATCCTTGCAGGTTTTTATTTTTTAGCAACTCTTTACAGATTTTAACTCCGTTGACTGATAAAACTGTGTCAGCCATAGATGCAAGATCAGGAGAAACCGAATGGCAAAAATTTTAGTCGTAGACGACGCGGAATTTCTTCGCGTGCGAATCACAAAACTTCTCACCGGCAGTGGACATCAAGTCATTGAGGCAGACAACGGTTTGAATGCCGTGAATGCGTATAACAACGGGCGACCCGACGCGGTGCTGCTCGATATCACCATGCCCGAGATGGATGGACTCAGCGCGCTCAAAGAAATTCGGTCGCGCGATCCCAATGCGCGTGTGGTAATGCTCACCGCATTGGGGCAAGAATCAATCGTGCTTGAAGCCATTAAGTTCGGCGCAAAAGATTTTGTGGTGAAACCGTTCCAACCGGAGCGCATGCTCGCCGCAATTGATCGCGCGCTCGCCGCTTAACTGCAATGTTCCCCGCCAGCGCCACACTCGCCTCACCCTCTATCAATTCCGAATCATCTACACAGATGGTGCGTGTGTTGGTTGTAGATCGTTCTGCCTACACCCGTTTCACCTTGAGCAAAAGCTTGCGCCAAACACCCGGCATCACCATCGCCGGTCTCGCCCAAAACGGCGAAGAAGCATTGGCGATGATCCCTCAAGTGCGCCCCGATGTGATCACCCTCGACGCGCAAGCGCCGCATCACGATGGTCTCTCCACACTTCGCACCCTCATGGTGCGCTATCCGCTGCCGGTGGTCATCCTCAGCAATTTAAATCGCGAGAGTACTCACGAAACAGTTGAAGCCCTCACCTGCGGCGCGATAGATTTTGTGGCGAAGCCCTCTGCCCGCACCAACGTTGCCACCGTCATCGTTGAACTCATCGCCAAAATTCGCACGGCGGCGGCAGCGCGAGTGCTGCCCGCCACCTACGTTGAACCGCCGCACGTAGACGCGCACAAACCTAAACACCCGCGCCCGCTTCGCAAACAAGATAAAGTTGTCGTCATCGGCGCATCGCTCGGCGGACCGCGTTCGCTTCAACGCCTGTTGATGAATCTGCCGTCGGAACTTCCGGCGACGTTTGTGATCGTTCAACATTTGCAAAATGGTTTTACCGAATCGCTCGCCAAACAATTGGACGACGTCTCGCCTCTGGCGATCAAAGAAGCTCAACTCGGCGATACGCTCAAAGCAGGCGCGGCATTGTTGGCTCCCGGCGGGCTGCACTTAACCTTTGACGACAATCACCTCGTCGTGCTAAATAAATCGAATGTGATGAACGGAGTCCGACCTTCGGTGGATGTGACGATGGGCGCGGTTGCCCGCCGCTACGGGGATGCCGCCTTGGGTGTGATACTGAGTGGCACGGGCAACGATGGAGTCAACGGCGCGGCGATGATTCGCAAATTCGGCGGGCGAGTTCTGGTGGAGGATGAAGACTCTTCTACGATGTCCGAACTGCCACACAGCGTGCGGCAAGCGGGTCAAGCCGATGTGGTGATTCCCATTGAGGAAATGGCTAACGCGCTGATCAAGATGATCAACAATTAAAATCCCAAATCCCAATTTCCAAAATCCCAAAAACCACAAAGAACTATTTTCGATAACGTCTATTGTTCATTGTTCATTTGCGGTGTAACCGCGCTATGAACTGATCTCACGCAGCGCATCCTGATCCACGATCACAATTTGCCCTTGCTCTTGCATCACGATCAACCCCTGCCGCTTGAACGACCCCAAGGCCTTATTGATACTCTCGCGTGTCGTGCCGCTCAGACTCGCCAGATCGCTTTGATTGATCGTCAAATTGATTCTCACCCCACCCGGCTCGACCACCCCATACTGCTGCGCCAATTCCAAAAGTTTGCGCGC
>JACRLA010000367.1 GCA_016215145.1 Chloroflexota bacterium | reverse complement strand
TTCCCTTTTCCCTGTTTCCCTGTTTCCTTTTCCCCTGTTTCCTTTTCCCCTACCTCCCATACAACATCGCCATCTCCTTCAACCTCTCCCGCCTCCCATCATTGATCTGATTCCACGCAAACCGCCAACCCCAATTGCCCGAAGCGCGTCCGGGCAAATTCATTCGCGCTTGTGTTCCTAAATTTAAAATATCTTGCAACGGCGCCACAGCCATATCCGCCACAGAGGAAAACGCTAAACGAATCAGATCCCAAGCGATGTCTGCGCCATCGCGCCCCAAATAGCGTCGCGCAAAATCTCGCTCGCGCTCAGTGGACGACGACTCGTACCAGCCGCGCGTCGTATCGTTATCGTGCGTGCCGCTATACACCACGCAGTTATGCGTAAAGTTGTGCGGCAGAAAAAGATCGCTGCCATCACTTGAGAAGGCGAACTGCAAAACTTTCATGCCCGGCAAATTAAATTGATCGCGCAGCGCGGTCATCTCTTTCGTCACCACGCCTAAATCTTCGGCGATGATCGGAAGATCGCCTAGTGAAGATTTAAGCCCGTTGAAAAAATCTGCGCCGGGTCCCTTGATCCACTTTCCCACTTCCGCCGTCGGCATCCCAAACGGAATCTCCCAATAGGCTTCAAACCCCCGAAAGTGATCGAGCCGCACAATATCCACCACTGCCAACGTTGCGCGGAAACGCTCAATCCACCAGGCATAATTATTTTTCTTCAACACATCCCAACGGTACAACGGGTTGCCCCACAACTGACCCGTCGCGCTGAAATAATCCGGCGGTACGCCCGCCACCACCGTTGGCTTGCCGTGTTCATCCAGAAAAAATAATTCGGGGTGCGCCCAGACATCCGCGCTGTCGTAGGCAACAAAGATCGGGATGTCGCCGATGATTTTAATTCCATGACGATGGGCGTGAGATTTGATTGACTCCCATTGCCTGAAAAATAAAAACTGCCGAAGTTCCTGCGACTCCACCGCGTCGGCATATTTCTCTCTTGCCGCCTTCAACGCTTGCGGCTGCCGACTCACCAACTCATCTTCCCACGTACTCCACACCGCGCCGCCGTGACTCTCCTTGAGTGCCATGAACAAAGCAAAGTCATCCAGCCACGCCGAATTTTTTTGCTTGAACGATTCGAATTCGTCGCGCAAAATTTTCGTGCGCTTGTAATTTACATACACCGTATCCAACAGCGACAACTTGTATTGAATGACAGGACCATAATCCACATTGTCATTCGGAAAATTCGGAACGCTCTCCAAATCAGATCGACTCAACAAACCCTCTGCCAAAAGTTTATCGGGGCTGATCAAAAAGGGGTTGCCGGCAAACGCCGAAAAGCATTGATACGGCGAATCGCCAAAACCCGTTGGACCGAGCGGAAGTATCTGCCACAATTTTTGATTCGCGCTCGCCAAAAAATCTACCCACTTAAACGCCTCATCGCCTAGATCGCCAATGCCGTAGCGACTCGGTAAGGATGTGGGGTGAAGAAGGATGCCAGAAGAACGAGGAAAGGACATGGGGTAATTAGTAAATAGTAATTAGAGATTATTGATTAACCGTTTGCAAAGTTTTTTGTAACTGTTCAGCCGATTCGTCATTGCGAGCGCACTTTGCGAAGCAATCTCGGTCACGCTTGGAGATTGCTTCGTCGCAAAGAACGCTCCTCGCAATGACGCTGAGCAGTTACAGTTTTTTCGTCGTTAGGATCGTTGGACATAGTTCGCTCCAATTACTAATTACCAATTACGTTTTACAACGTCCCCTTATGCTCCACAAACTTCCCCTTGCCCACCACCTTACGCGGCATGTCATTTAAATTCACATCGGGTCCAATGGTAGCTCCCCGCCCAATTTTTGCGCCGCTCGGAATCTGCGCGCTCTTGCCGATAGTGGTGATGCCTAAATCTTCCGCGCCCGTTTCGATATGCCCGATGCGGCAGTTATGCCCAATGGTCACTCCCTTGTCAATAATGCACCGCTCGACTCGTGCGCCCGCTTCAATATAAGAATCAGTCAGGATGATCGATTCGCGCACCACCGCGTTCGGTCCAATGTAAACACCGGGGGACAGAACAGATCGCTCCACCCGCGCGCCGGGCGAAATGATCGATCCATCGGTGATCAAACTATCGCGCACGACGGCACCATTTTGGATCAACACCGGCGGGCGTTCTTCGGAACGGGTGTGAATGATCCAAGAGCGATCATTAAGATCGAGCAATGGCGGATGACGGAGTAAATCCATATGCGCTTGCCAGTAGGACTCAGTCGTCCCCACATCTACCCAATAGCCGCTAAACGGATAAGCAAAAACACGCATCCCTTCTTTAACCATGCGCGGAATAATGTCCTTGCCAAAATCATGTGACGAGTCTTTGTGCTTCATATCTTCGCGCACCAGACGATCTAACACGTCAAAGCGGAAAACATAAATGCCCATCGAAACCGTTGTGCTGGGCGGGTCTTTGGGTTTCTCCACAAAATTTGTCACGCGATAATCATCGTTAGTGATCATGACACCAAAGCGCGTCGCTTCCTCTACCGTCACGCGCAGAGTGGCAATCGTCACGTCGGCTTCGTGATCGGCGTGGAAGTCAATCATCGGCGCGTAGTCCATCAAATAAATATGATCGCCGCCCATGATCAACACATTGTCCGGCGTACCGTGTTTGACGAACATAAAATTTTGCTGCACCGCGTCGGCTGTGCCGCTATACCAATCCGATTCAAAACGGGCTTTGTAGGGTTGATAAAACCGCACGCCGCCGGTCAGCGAGCGATCCAAATCCCACGGACGCCCTGAACCGATATGCTCCACCAGCGAATGAGGGCGATATTGAGTCAGCATCATCACGTCAAACAGATTCGAGTTGACGCAGTTGCTCAACGCGAAATCTATAATGCGATATTTTCCGGCAAACGGCACCGAAGGTTTGCTGCGTTTCGCCGTCAGCACACCCAACCGCGAACCTTCACCCCCGGCGAGGATAACGACACGAGTCTTCATAGAAAATGAAAAGGTGAAGGGTTGAAAAGGTGAAAGGGTGAGAGGCGGCATCACCGTCAACTCACCCCTTCACCCCTGCGCCCCTTCACCCCTTCTTCAAGATCGCCCTCTCATACAACCTCACATACTTCTCCGCCGCGCTGTGCCACGTAAAACGATTCGCCATGCCGCGCAGCTGCAAACCACGCCACTCATTTTTTTCGTGATACGCCTCAATCGCCCGCTTCAAGGTTCGCAACAACGCCGCGCTCGAATATTCTTTAAACGCAAACCCCGTGCCGCGCCCGTTGCGATACGGCTGCACCGTGTCCACCAAGCCGCCCGTAGCCCGCACCACCGGCAGCGCGCCGTAACGCATGGCGATCATCTGTGAGATGCCGCACGGTTCATAACGCGACGGCATCAAGAAAATATCCGCGCCAGCATAGATGCGGCTCGCCAACGCCGAATCAAATTTTAAATTGATAGAGGCGAGTTTAGGAAAATCGCCCGCCCACGTTCTAAACATCACCTCAATCTCGCGTGTGCCTGTCCCCAACAACACAAACTGCGCCGAACCTTTCGCCAACAACTTCCACATCGCTTCGGCGGCGATGTCGAGACCTTTTTGATGATCGAGCCGCGACACCATGCCGATCAACGGCGCGTTTTTATCAATCTTCAAGCCACATTCTTTTTGCAACGCCAATTTATTTTCGATCCGCTTCTCAAGTGATGCTTCATCAAAGTGAGTCTTCAGCGCAGGATCGGTTTTAGGATTCCACGCTGAGTAATCGAGTCCGTTCAACACACCGCTCAAACTATCGTCGCGCATCTTCAGCACGCCGTCTAGCCCCGCGCCATATTCTTCACCCATGATCTCGTTGGCATAACCATCACTCACCGCGCTGATCTCATCAGCGTAAGCAATCGCCAAACCCATCAAGCCATCACGCGCCCATCGCGGCAAACGCGGATCGCGCGACGGCTTCAGCCCCGCCATCGCCAAAAATTTTTTAGCGTGATTATTTTGATACGGCAAATTGTGAATCGTCAACACGCTCGCCGTGTGTTTCCAAAAATTGTCGCGCTTGCCTTTGGTGTTCAGTGTTCAACCAATAGATCGCCGCGCCCGCGTGCGAATCGTGGACGTGGATCACGTCGGGCTGCCAATCGAGATGGCGGCACAACGCCAGCGCCGACATGGAATAGAAAATATATTTCGGACCATCCTCTTCGATGGACACACCATACACGCGACCTTCGTGCAGATACGGATTGCCCAAAAGATAATAGGGGATGCCGCCGATTTCAGTGGTGGCAGCCAACGCCGGGATGTCGTCTTGCCCGCTCCACTTCAGCGTCACCTTACCCATCCGCTTCAATTTAAATTTTTCAGGATGAGCATCAATGGTGTGATAGTGCGGCAGCGCCACGCGCACGTCGCAACCCAATTCCTTCAGCGCCTGCGGCAGCGCGCCGACCACATCACCCAAGCCGCCCACTTTAACGAGCGGCGCGGACTCGGCGGCGAGAGTCAAAATTTTCAAACTCATCGTTCACCTGTCCGCGCCAACGTCGCAAAAAACTTTTTCATCGTTGCGCGTATTATACCTTCACAAAAAGACCTCGAAGGTTTCGTAAACCTTCGAGGTCTCAACCTCAACGACTCCCCTGTTCCTTTTTAGGAAGCGACCGCAAATACAACAACACCGCTTTCAATTCATCATCCGTCATCTGCCCGATGATCTTCCACGGCATGTAATCATTGTTGAGTTGCCGCCCTCCCGGAGTCACTCCGCTGCGCATGGCTTTGATGAAGCCTGCTTCTGACCAACCTTGAATCTCGCCGCCCGGTGTGATATTGATCGCTGGCGGAAACGAAGGCGGCGCGCCCGGAATGGCGCCGCCGCCGAAACCCGTGCCGTGACATCCGGTGCAGCCGACTGCCAAATACTTTCCGTAATCGGCGGTGACGCCGACGGGTGGCGCTACCGGACGGGGCGCATCGTGATTGATCAACTCAGCCGGGAACAGAGCCACTTCTCCCGTCAGCAAATAGATCGTCCGAATTAAAAAAGCAAGATTGCTTTTCGGCAACTCGTTATCTACCGGCGGCACACTTCGCAGATAAGCGATCAGCGCGCCCAAGTCTGTGTCACTCAAATAATAAAACTCTTGCGCCGGCATAAACCAAACCGACCTGCCACTGGGATCCACTCCATGTCGAATCGCCCGCACCAGATCGGTATCGCTGAACGTCTTACCAATGCCGCCTTTGCCCGACGTCAAGTTCACTGAAATCAAACGTCCAACTGCTGGGTCTTCAATAAAAATTTTCCCTCCGAGATTCGCGCCGTGACAATCTACACAGCCACGAACCACTGCTACATGTTCACCCCATTTAACCGAGGCGGCGTCCGTTGGAATCGTTACGCTCGCCACTTTAACATTCCAAGCGCGCGTAGAGCGGTACTCGGTGACGCCGTAGATTGTAGCGGCGGCGATCACCACCAACCCAACCAATATCCCCACTACGATCCCTAACCACTTCAAGACATTCTTCATCGTTTCTCTCCTGTTTTGATAGAAAAAAAATCTTCAGCCTCCTCCGCCGAAGATGTTACAACACAACGCGCAATGTTCCGCCCATCACTGTGTCGTCAATATCACTCCGCTTCTCGCCGAGAGATGCACGGTTGTTAAATGATTCTCGACGACAAATTTTTTACCACTCAATAGATCGTGTAACGTAATTCCGTTCTGCCATCCCGTGTTTGTGGTGGGGATGTCGTGAGTTGTCGCATGATAGGAGTTGTTGAGGACGACGATTAACGATTCGGGATCCTCGTGATCGTGCTTTCGCAAAAAGGCGTAAATGTTTTCGTGAGCGTGGGCGTGCAAACGTTTGAAGTCGCCGCGCCGAAGGGCGATGTGATTCTTGCGAAGAGTCGTGAGTAACTTTACATAATCACGCAGTTCGGTGTTCCATTCCTTCTCGTTCCAGTTAAACGCTTTGCGGCACTCCGGGTCTTTGCCGCCCGTCATGCCGATCTCATCAGCATAGTAGATCGAAGGCGCGCCGACGTAAGTGAATTGAAAGAGCAAGGCAAGTTTTAGACGACTGAAGTCGTCACTACAAAGGGTGAGGATACGTTCAGTGTCGTGCGAGCCGAGCGGGTTGAATTGGGCGTAGAGGTTCGGGCTGGGATAAACGGTGAGGAGATGTTCGACGGCATCCCCGAAGTGAGTCGCGCTGATCGAATCAGTCGCAAAAAAATCTAACGCCGCTTTGCGGAAGGGGTAATTCATCAGCGCGTCAAAAGTTTTTTCGCCCACCCAACGCGGATTCACTTCCCGAATTTCGCCGAGCGTGTAGGTGTACGGGTTGGCATTCTTCACCACAGATCGAAACTCCGCCCAAAAATCGTCGTCGTCAATTTCGCTCGGCACGTCGAGCCGCCAACCGTCCGCGCCTTGATCAATCCAATACTTCGCTACGTCAAGCAAATACTTCCGCACCTGCGGCTCGCGCGTGTTGAACTTGGGCAGACTCTTAATGTCCCACCACGCGGAATAATTGGCGTCGTCGTCGCCGAAAGGGCGCAACGGAAAATCTTTGACATGAAACCAGTTGCGATACGGCGAGGCATCTTCGTTCTCGACGAGATCGTGAAAGGCGAAGAAGCCGCGCCCACAATGATTGAACACGCCGTCGAGGATGACGCGAATGCCCGCAGTGTGCGCGCGCTTGAGCAAACGTTGGAAGGTTTCGAGATCGCCTAACTTGGGATCGATCTTAAAGTAGTCGCGCGTGTCGTAACGGTGATTCGATGCGGCGTCAAAGATGGGGTTGAAGTAGATGGCGTTGATTCCAAGATCGAGCATGTAGTCGAGTTTTTGAATCACGCCTTCGAGATCGCCGCCCATGAAGCCGCGCAGTTCTGGCGGCGACCCCCACGCTTGAACGTTGGGCGGGTTG
>JACRLA010000366.1 GCA_016215145.1 Chloroflexota bacterium | reverse complement strand
GGCGATCTCAAAACGTGCCTCTCGATGTTTGTCATGGATCGTTTGCAGGCGGGCGGCTCTTTCACCGAATTTTACGCGATGGATTTTGTGGATCAATTTATCTTGATGGGACACGATGGACCCGGACACATTGCCATCAGCGCCCGCAAGCCGACGCTGCGCGGTTTAGGTCTGTATCATGGCAAACGTGGTTATGGCTTGTCGGTGGAGTTTCAAGTGAAGACAGGTCCCATCACCATTTTGGGGACAACCCAAACTGCTGAAGGCAAATTAAAGTTCTTGGTCGCCGAAGGCGAATCGTTGCCGGGCGCGACGATGAAGATCGGCAACACCAATTCGCGTTTACGTTTCGCGTTGCCGCCCGCCGAGTTTATGGATGCCTGGTGTGCGCAAGGACCTACGCATCATGTTGCTCTGGGTATTGGACAGCAACAGAGCAAGATCAAGAAACTGGCGCGGTTGTTAAATATCGAGTGTGTTGCCTTATAGATTTCAAACACCGAGTGTTTCGCGAAGCGACTCGAAACGTAACGGAGTGGGTGAAACACTCGGTGTCTTAACAAGAAAGGGTAAATGATTAATGCGTTATGTTGAATCGGATGGATTAAAGATCGCTGTTGAAGTCCTCGGTGACGGCGCCCCCTTAGTTTTCGCGCATGGGTTGGGCGGCAATCGCCACATCACGCGCCGAGAACTTGCGCCGCTTGCCGATCATTATCAGATCATCACTTATGATCAACGTGGGCATAGCGACTCAACTCCGATCACCGATCCAAGCCTCTACGATCCGCAGCGCATGGCGGACGATCTACGCGCCGTGTTGGATGATTTAAAAATTGAACGCGCCATCATCGGCGGCGAGTCTATGGGCTCGACTACGTCGTTGCTCTTTGCGTTGAAACATCCGCAGCGCGTGGAAAAACTTTTGCTCACCGCGCCCGCCTTTGGGCAAAGCGCGAATCCGGATCGGGAGCGGCTCAAAGGTTTGGGCGACTCTTTGAATCAACTTGGGCTGGAAAAATTTTTAGCCGCCGCCGCCGAGCGACAGCGCACAGAACTCAAGTGGACACCAGACGTGATCGATTTCGCGGCGAAAATGTTTAGCGCACATCAACCGGCGAGCCTCGCCACCGCCTGGAAGACCGTCCCCGACTGGCGACCTCTGCCTGATCTTTCTATCGTGTCACAAGTGACGTGTCCGGTGTGCATCGTCGCTTGGGAAGCTGATCTGCTTCACCCCAGCGAACTCGCCCGCGACCTTGCCACTCGATTCCCTAACGCGCAACTTAAATGGATGCCGACTCTTCCGGCGTTGTTTCAAGACCCGACGCAGGTTGGGCGACTCTACAAAGAATTTTTGGAGGGACGATGACACTGAGTTTTCAACGTCGCGCCGAATTTATTTGGCGACCGCGTGGTTTAGATCGCGTAACATTTTCAACTGCAACGCCGCGCTTGCCCGAAGAGGCGAATCGTTTTGTTTACTTTCGCCGCGTCGTAGAAATTCCCGACACGATTCAAGCGGCGCAGGTGATGGCAACTGCCGATGGGCGGTATCAACTTTTTGTCAACGGAGTTAGGGTCGGGCGTGGACCGGCACGTAGCGGTGCGGCATATCGTTGTGTTGAACCACACGATCTCGTGCCGTATTTAAAAGTTGGGCGCAACGTCATCGCCGCGCTTGCTCATTCATATGGTCGCCTTACAGCATGGTACGAACTGCCGGGTTGGGATTATGCGCGAGCGTTTGGTTGCGGCGGATTTTTTCTGCAAGGTGAGATCGTCACTGCCTCTCACACCGTGAGCCTTGATACGGATGCGACGTGGCGTTGCTTGACCAGCGAAGCTTGGCAACGCGATGTGCCTTCAAACAGTTTGGGTTTCATGGAACTCTACGATGCACGCCGCGCACCCGATGGTTGGATAGATGCTGCCTTTGACGATGCAACTTGGGAGAACGCCGAAGTCCTGCGCGTGGCGGGGCGCAACTATACGGGTGACGTTATCCCTTTTCAATTCTTGCTGCCGAGTGACATCCCGGCGCAGCGCGAAGGTCCCCTTAAGACTTCCGAAGTCTTAAAGACTTCGGAAGTCTCCGTGACTTCGGAAGTTTTAGGCGCAAACGATCTCGTCGCCCAAATGGATCAGGAAAAATTTGCGCCGTTGAAAGAATGTCGCGTGAACGAATCGCGCAACGAAATTCTCACCACACAAGATCACGGTGTCACCGTCATTTACGATTTCGGCGAAGTGGTGGTGGGTTACATTCGCTTTGAAGTCGAAGGGTCGGCCGGCGCGATCATAGATTTTTATCCGGGCGAGCAATTGTTGCCCGATGGGCGCGTGCGAATCTTTGATGGCATCCCCAGCTTTGATCCCCAAATTGCCCATCGTTATATTTTGCGCGACGGCAAACAAACGTGGGAGCGTTTTGAGTTCAACGGCTTGCGCTATTTGCAAGTGACGTATCGCAATTGTCTTCAGCCTCTGCGCGTTTATGCCGTAATAGTAAATCAAACAAACTACCCTGTCGAACCGCGCGGAGAGTTTGAATGTTCCGATGACGCGCTTAACAAAATTTGGCAGGCGGGCGCGCGCACTTTGCGCTTATGTATGCACGATGCGTTTGTAGATTGTCCTTCGCGCGAACAGCGTCAATGGATGGACGCTTATCTCGACTCGCGCATTAACTACGCCGCCTTTGGCGACACAAAATTAGCGGCGCGATTAATTCGGCAGATCGCTTTATCGCAACGCCCCGAAGGTCTCACCATGATGGTGGCCTCCGGAGATTTTTCGGTGCTCGGGTTCACCAACATTCCAGATTTTTCTCTCTACTGGATTATGACCATCGGCGATTATATTCACTTTGTGGGCGACACGAACATTGTGGATGAGGTCTATCCCGCCGTGGCGAAAGCGCTGCAATGGTTTGAGCGCCAATTGAATGAAGAAAATTTATTAACTGATGTGCCGCACTGGGTTTTTGTGGAATGGGCGGAGACGGATAAAAAGGGACAAGTGACCGCGCTCAACGCCCAGCTTGTCGCCGCCTTGCGTGTGGCGGCAGAGTTGGCGCGTTTAGCCGATCACCCGCGCGCGGCGAACCATTATCAAGAATTAGCTCAGCGTGTGTGTGAGGCGATTAATAATTTACTGTGGGATGAAACGCGCGGCGCTTATGCTGATGCGCGCCGCCACGGCAAGTTGAGCCGCCGCCTAAGTCAACAGAGCAACGCCGCAGTGATCGCTTTTGATGTTGCCCCGCGTGAGCGTTGGGCGCGGATTTGGAAAACGATCCTCGACGAAAAGCGTTTAGTGTTAACTCACGCTCTGGGTCACGATGGTGAAGTGACTCCATTTGATGAAGAATATAACGTGGTTCAAGTGCAACCTTTCTATTCGCATTTTCTGCATCGCGCTTTACGCAAAGACCATAAGGTTGATGTAATCGTAGAAAACATTCGCATGCGCTGGAGCGCGATGTTGGCAGATGGCGAAAGCACTTTCCGCGAGACGTGGCAGTTAGAACCGATTACGAGCAAATGTCACGCCTGGTCGGCGACGCCCACCTACGATCTTTCTACGGATGTGTTAGGCGTCTCACCGATTGAGATGGGCTTCAAACGTTTACGTATCGCGCCGCAAATTGTTAACTTGGGATGGGCGCGCGGGAAATATCCAACGCCGCACGGCGAAGTGAGTGTAGATTGGAAACACGATGCAGATCGTTTTGAGTTAACCGTCACGGTGCCGCGCGGCTGCGAAGCGGAGATCGTTTGCCCGTTGGCAAAAGGGTGGGGCGCGGTTGACGGCGTCCCCGTGTCAGAAAAAATCGTGATCGCGCGTGAGGGCGATCATCGGTTAATCAATTAAAGCCTGAACTTCATCACCATACGCCAGCGTCATTGCGAGGAGCGTTCTTTGCGACGAAGCAATCTCTAACCGTGACCGAGATTGCTTCGTGAAGAACACTCGCAATGACGTTAGTGGCGCAATGTGCGAAGATTCGGAAGGTGTAGAGTGAATCCGTTTTACGTCGAATCCGATGGACTCAAAATTGCCGCCGAAACTTTTGGCGTGGGCGAGCCGCTTATCTTCGCGCATGGCTTGACGGGCAACCGCCACGCCATTCGCCGCCAATTTGAATCACTGGCAGATCGGTATCGCCTTGTCATCTTTGATCAACGTGGTCATTGTGATTCTTCTCCAGTGATCGATCCTGCGCTTTATGCGCCCGCACGCATGGCAGATGATATGCGCGCCGTGTTGGATCATTTGAAAATTGATCGCGCCATCGTCGGTGGCGAATCAATGGGCGCGGCGACGGCGTTAATTTTTGCGCTCAAGTATCCGCAGCGCGTGGAAAAACTTTTGCTCACCGCGCCCGCCTTTGGCGATAGCTTTAATCCGAACCGACAGGGATTGCAAGAAATGGGCGACAACGTGAGACGCTTGGGCATTGAAGGGTTTTTAATTTTCAATGCAGCGGAACGTCAACGTCTTGGGCTTAAGTGGCCGGCAGACGTGGCGGAGATTGTGGCAAACTTGCTTCGTTCACATGACGCGGCGAGTCTCGCCACCGCCTTGCGCGCCGTCGCCGATTGGCATCTTTTTACTGATCTTTCTGATGTGGCGAAATTGAAATGCCCGGTTTGTATTTTGGCGTGGGAAAACGATCCGCTACATCCCTTTGATCTGGCGCGGCGACTCGCCGCCACACTCCCTACCGCGCAACTTAAAATGCTGCCGCCTCTACCGGCGATCTTTCAGACTCCGCAGGTGGTGGGCGAACTCTATAAAATTTTTTTGGAGGAGAGACTATGACTCGTGATCAAGTCGAAAAAGTGTTTGCGTTGTTTGCCGCGAAAGATTTAGAGAAAGTGTTGGCGGCTTTCGCCGATGATGCTGTAGTGTTTGATCCGCATTACCCGCTACCAGAGATGAAAGGCAAAGTGGCGATACGGCAAGGGTTTGAGTGGGGCTTGGGCAATATGGAAAAAGCCGGTTTCACCATCCGCAATTTTTGGGCGGGCGAGAATAACGCCATTGTTGAAATTGACACGCATCACGTTTTTAAAGGCGGCATGGAATTAAAATTTCCGCAGGTGTTTGTGATCGAAGCGCGCGGTGGACTGGTGACTCGGTTGCAATCGTATGTGCCGTATCCGCCGCCGGGCATTGGCGGGTTCTTGGCGAGCGTTGTGCGTTTGATGTGGAAGTTACAAGGGAAGGTTCAATGAACAATGAAACAATGAACAATGAAACAATGAACAATGAAACAATGAAACAATGAACAATGAACAATGAAACAATGACATAAAAAAAGAATCAGCGTGCATCAGCGAAGATCAGCGTCATCAGCGTTCAAAGGTTTAAAAGTCGGCGTTCAAAGGTTTAAAAGCAAGATACACAAATTACTTTTCACAGGAGGCTACTTAATATGCAAGGACAAATGATGGATTATCAGTTAACGCTCACGCCATTGTTGGATCGCGCGCGGCGACTCTTTCCTAAGAAAGAGATCGTCACTAAAGCGGGTCCCACCTTGGAGCGTTACACCTACGCCCAGATGGTCGAGCGCGTGGGGCGGTTGGCGAACGCGCT
>JACRLA010000365.1 GCA_016215145.1 Chloroflexota bacterium | reverse complement strand
GGCAACAGAACTCGGTCATGTTGTGGTCGCACCCGATGGCGCGGTGTGCGGCTGCGGTCAACGCGGGCATCTTGAGGCGATGGCTTCGGGTCCGGCGATTGCTAAAACAGCGCAAGCGCGATTGAGGACTCACGCCGGATCAACATCTTCGATCATCAATATAGTTAATGGCGATATTGATCAAGTGACGGCGGCGCATGTGGGAGAGGCGGCGCACGCGGGCGATCCTGTTGCACTTAATTTAATCGCCGAAGCGGGGACATTTATCGGACGAGCGATTGCCGATTTCTGTCACATCTTCAATCCATCTATTGTGATTCTCGGCGGGGGCGTTGCCATCAACTGCGGCGACTTGTTGCTTGAACCTGCCCGCGCGGCGATGCGATCACGAGTGATGAGCAGTATCTATTTACGTGACTGCCAGATCGTGCGAGCGCAGTTGGGTGATGATGTAGGTCTGTTGGGCGCGTTGGCGTTGGCAATAGAAAATTTTGGAGAGTAAAACCGTAGCAGGCTAAACAGCGACTGGACTTACGCACTTTAATCACGAATGACTCGAATAAGCGAATAGCACGAATTTGCTTTTTATTTTATTCGTCAAATTCGAACATTCGTGACATTCGTGATAAAAATTCTGAAAGGAAAATAACTGTGTCAAACGTTCTTCCCCGAAACAAGATTGACAACAAATTTAAATGGAATGCCGAAAGTGTTTTTGCGAATCCCGAAGCGTGGGAAGGGGAAGTGAAAAGTATTTTAGAGTCGCTGCCCGCGCTGGCAAAATATAAAGGTCACTTGGGCGACAACGCCGCCACGCTGGCAGACGGCTTGAAGGCGATTGAAGACATCTCGCTTCGCGCGTATCGCGCTGTGGTGTATGCCATCTTTTCGTATCAAGTTGAAACGACGGATCAAAAGGCGGCGGCAATGGCAGGCAAAGCGCAAGGGATGAGCGGGCAGGTTAGCGCGGCGGTGTCGTTTCTCGCTCCCGAATTGATCGCGTTGGGCGAATCGAAATTGAATCAATGGATGAAGGACGAGCCGCGTTTGGCGATCTACAAACACAACGTGCACAACTTGTTCCGCAAACAAGCACATGTGCGAAGCAGCGAAGTGGAAGAACTGCTGGGGATGTTGAGCGAGCCGTTTGCGGGACCGACCAACTCAACCAGCATGTTGAGCAACGCCGATTTTAAATTTCTGCAAGCGCGCGACAGCAAAGGCAAGAAGCACGACGTGACGCATGGCACGATTGGAAAAATTTTCGCGGGCGCAGATCGTAAAGCGCGGCAGACGGCGTGGGCGAGCTACATGGATAAGCATTTGGAATACAAGAACACGCTCGCCACAAATTTAGCGTCGTCCATCAGTCAAAATGTTTTCCAGACGCGGGCGCGCAAACACGACTCGACGTTGGCGGCGTCACTTCACGAAAATAATATCCCGATTGAAGTGTTTCATAATTTGATTGACGTCTTCAAAAAGAATCTGCCGACGTGGCACAGGTATTGGGAGATTCGCCGCAAGGCATTGGGCCTGAAGGAACTCTACCCGTACGATATTTGGGCGCCGCTGACGAAGAAGAAATTTAAATTGCCCTACACTCAAGCAGTGGATTGGATCTGCGACGGTCTGGCGCCGCTGGGCGATGACTATGTGAAGGTGTTGCGTCAAGGGTGTCTCGAAGATCGCTGGGTGGATATTTATCCGAATATGGGCAAAGGGCAAGGCGCGTTTTCGTGGGGCGCGCCGGGCATTCACCCTTTCATTATGATGAGCTACACCGACGAGATCGGCGGCATGAGCACGTTGGCGCACGAACTCGGTCACTCGATGCACTCGTATCTCACCTGGAAAAATCAGCCGTTGGTGTATTCCGAATATTCGCTCTTCGCCGCCGAAGTTGCTTCGAACTTTAATCAGGCGATGGTGCGAGCGCATTTGTTGAAAAAAAACAAGGACAAGAATTTTCAGATCGCCATGATCGAAGAGGCGATGGACAACTTGCATCGTTACTTTTTCATCATGCCGACTCTGGCGCGATTCGAATTAGAAACGCACACTCGCGCCGAAAAAGGTGAGCCGCTTAATGCCGATGCGCTGATTAAGTTGATGGCGGATTTATTTGAAGAAGGCTATGGCGGCAAGATGAAAGTTGAACGCGAGCGAGTCGGCATCACTTGGGCGACGTTCAGCCATTTGTTCAGCGATTACTACGTCTATCAATACGCCACCGGAATCTCCGGCGCGCACGCCATCGCCAACCGCATCTTACGCCAAGAGCCGAACGCAGTTGAAGATTATTTAAAATTCTTGAAAGCCGGTTCGTCCATGTATCCGCTTGATGCGCTGAAGATGGCGGGCGTTGATCTCTCCACGCCGAAGCCGGTGGAAGAAACGTTTGCCGTGTTGGCAAATTATGTAGATCGGTTGGAGACGTTGGTGAAATGAAAACGCCATTGATGCCGCGCCGCATGGTTCAGGATGCACCCTTCGTCGGCGCGAAAGCCGCCTTTACTCGCACCCTGACCGAGTCGGACGTTTCACTTTTTATTGGCGTGACGTGGGATATGAATCCGCTGCACACCGATGACTCTTACGTCAGCGCGACGCCGATCAAAAAAAGAATCGTGCCGGGTTTGCTCACGGCGAGTCTGCTAACTCATCTCGGCGGGTTGTGGGCTTTCTTGGCAAACGAGTTTCACTTTGAATTGCTCGCGCCCGTTTACATCGGCGAGACGATCACCGCCGAAGCGGAAGTGGTGGAAGTGAGCGAGCGCGGCAAAATAGTTTTAAAATGCCGGTGCATCAACGCCAAAGGTGAAGAAGTTTTGCGAGCGGAGATCAAAGGCTTTCCCGGAAAGTTTGAGGCGTGAAAGGAAAATTGCAACTCCTCCGGCACTCCGTCATTGCGAGCGTTCTCTGCGAAGCAATCTCCGCGTGAAGTTCGAGATTGCTTTGCGAAGCACTCGCAATGACGCTTGAGTATTTCTAAAAAATTATGGCAACAAAATTAAATCTCCCCGGGCCCAAAGCGCAAGAAATTTTAAAGCGCGATGCGGCGACGATCTCGCCTTCGTATCCGCGCGATTATCCATTCGTGATGGATCACGGCAAAGGCACGGAAGTGTGGGACGTGGACGGCAATCGCTTTTTGGATTTTGCGGCGGGCATCGCCGTGTGCGCCACCGGACATTCACACCCCGATGTGGTGCGGGCGATTCAAACCCAAGCCGAAAAGTTCATCCACATCTCGTCGGATTTTTATCACGAGAAGTGGGCGCAGCTCGGCGAGAAGTTAAATGAGATCGCCCCGTTCCAAGAAGATGCGCTGTGCTTTATGACGAACTCCGGCGCGGAAGCCGTGGAAGCGGCGATCAAGTTGGCGCGGTATCACACGCGGCGCTCGCGCTTCATCGGGTTCTATGGCGGCTTCCACGGCAGAACCATGGGCGCGTTGGCCTTCACCGCTTCCAAAGCGATTCAACGGCGACACTTTTATCCGATGATGACCGGCGTGGTACACGTCCCATTTCCGAATCCGTATCGCCCGCGACTCACATTCGATCCAACCAAAGCCGACTACGGGGATGCCGTCATCCAATATATTGAAGATTTTATTTTTCAATACGAATGTCCACCGGAAGATGTCGCCGCCTTTTTGCTTGAACCGATTCAAGGTGAAGGCGGATACGTCGTGCCGCCCGATTCTTTTTTTCCGCGATTGCGCGCCTTGTGCGACAAATATGGAATCTTGTTGATCGTGGATGAAGTGCAAAGCGGCATGGGGCGCACCGGCAAATGGTGGGCAGTGCAGCATTGGAATGTGGAACCGGATATGGTGTGCGCGGCGAAAGGCATCGCCAGTGGCATGCCGCTCGGCGCGTTGATCGCCCGCAAGAGTATGATGGATTGGCCCGCCGGAGCGCACGGTAACACCTACGGCGGCAACCCGATCTCGTGCGCGGCGTCACTCGAAACGATTCGTTTGATTGATGAAAGTTATATGGCTAACGCGGCAGAGATGGGTGAGTACACACTCGATGCTTTAGCAGAAATGGCGGCGCGACATCCGAGCATGGGCAACGTGCGTGGCAAACGGTTGATGATCGGAGTCGAGTTCGTCCGAAACAAAGAGACGAAGGAACGCGGCAAAGACATCCGCGATCACACCGTGCATCATTCTTTTGAACACGGCTTGTTACTACTTGGCTGCGGACGCAACACAGTGCGCCTCACCCCGCCCCTCAACGTAAAAAAATCTGAGATTGATGAAGGGCTGGAGATTTTTGAGTCCGCTGTGACTGCGGCAGAAAAGAAGTTGCTTTAGAAGTTCAAAGTGCGAAGTGGGAAGTGCAAAGTTGGAGGTTGGGGTTTTGGAATTTGGGATTTTAGATTGGAGATTCTATGTTTAAAAAATTTCGTGAACCTGTAAACGGTCTTACCCATTACTTCGCGGCGATTGCCGCCGTTGTGGGCTTAGGTATCTTGCTCTTCGCCAGTGGCGCGGACTTCCTCAAGCAGATGTCGTTCACCGTGTACGGCGCATCGTTGACGATGCTCTTGCTCGCCAGCGCGTCGTATCACCTGATCAAAGCTGATCCGAACCGCATACAATTTTTGCGGAAGATCGATCACTCGGCGATTTACATTCTCATCGCCGGAACGTACACGCCGATCTGCATGTTGCTCTTACGCGGCTTCTGGCAGTGGGGCATGTTGTTGATTATATGGTCGTTGGCGGTGATCGGCGTGGCGGTGAAAATCTTTTTGATCAAAACCCCGCGTTGGGTCACAGTTTCAATTTATTTATTGATGGGCTGGATCGGCGTGATAGCCATTGGTGAATTGGCGCGGGTGTTTTCAGTGGGAGCGTTTATCTTCCTTGCCCTCGGCGGACTCTTCTTCACCGTCGGCGCAATCGTCTATGCCACAAAGATCATGGACTTCAAGCCGGGCGTGTTCGGCTTCCACGAAGTGTGGCACATCTTCGTCATCGCCGGTTGTCTCTCGCATTATTTGTTGATGGCGATTTATGTGTT
>JACRLA010000364.1 GCA_016215145.1 Chloroflexota bacterium | reverse complement strand
GGCGAGTCTGTTGCAGATGCTTAAGGTGTTGGGGGTGGGTAGTGGGGCGGCGCGTTCTACTCTCTCGCGCATGACGCGCAATGGCTGGTTGAAGACGGAACGCGATGGGCGGCATAGTTTGCATACGTTGACGGCGCGTGGCCGGCGAATTTTGGAAGAGGGCGGTCAACGTATTTTTGAATCGCGGAAAACAAATTGGGATGGGCAATGGCATCAGGTGGTATATTCGCTGCCAGAGAATAAACGCAAGTTGCGAAACGATTTGCGGAAACGATTAACGTGGTTAGGGTTTGGGCGTTTGGCGCCGGGGACGTGGATCTCGCCGCACAACCGTTTGCACGAAGTGGAAGCGATGTTGGATGATCTGGGGGCGCGGCAGTACGTGGAATTTTTTTCGAGTCTTCATCTGGTGAATGGCAATGATCGGGAGATCGTCGAGCGCTGTTGGGACATGAAAAATCTTAACTACCAGTATTCGAAATTCATTGACAAGTGGGAACCTGAATACGAAAAATGCACGCGAGCGCTGGTCAAGGGAGACGGGCTGCCGCCCGCCGAATGTTTCGCCCAGCGATTTTGGATCACGCACGAGTACAGCCCGTTTCCGCGACTCGATCCGAATTTGCCTTCCGTTCTTTTACCCGATGGTTGGTTAGGTGATAAAGCCTCGGCGATGTTCAACGGGTATCGCAATTTGCTGAATGATCGCAACAATGAATTTATTGCCGCGACGATGAGGAAACCCAATGCCATCAAATGATACTGTCCCTTGTGATGATATTCCGGTGGTGCCGTCTCTGCCGCCATTTGAACGGCCGCCCGACCCCCAACTTGTTGCGGAAGGTTGGGATCGCCGTTTCATGGCAGACTCGAAACGCTTGAGTGAATATACCGAGTTGTATGCTTCAATGGGGTATGAAGTCCGGGCTGAGAAGGTGAAGCCGGAAGAGATCAGCGATCAATGTGCTGATTGTGCATTGCTCATTTGTCGTCAGTTTCTCACGCTCTATACGCGCAAGGTCGTAAAGCAGCGTTAGAGGGTAGATGGGAGAGGAGGTCACTATCGCAGAGTCCGCAGCACCTGAAGTTGTTCGGTTGTATCGTATCCGTTATCTCTATTCATTCCTTGGAGGAGGAACATTATGAGCGATCAACATAAATTTGTTTTGGACGAAAGCAAGTTACCGAAAGCTTGGTACAACATCAATGCCGATCTACCCGTGCCGCCGCAACCCGTGCTGCATCCCGGCACGATGGAACCGGTGACGCCGGATTTTCTCGGCGTGTTGTTTCCGATGAATCTGATCATGCAAGAGATCAGCCCCGAGCGCTGGATCGAAATCCCCGAACCGGTGCGCGATGTTTATAAACTGTGGCGTCCCACGCCCATGTATCGCGCGACGAGGTTAGAGAAAGCGCTCGACACCCCGGCGCATATTTATTACAAGTACGAAGGCGTTTCCCCTGTAGGTTCGCATAAACCGAATACGGCTGTGCCGCAAGCGTTCTTCAATAAAGAAGCCGGCACCAAAGCTCTGACGACTGAAACCGGCGCGGGTCAATGGGGCAGCGCGTTGGCGATGGCCTGCAATTTCTTTGGACTCGATCTTGAGATTTACATGGTGAAAGTGTCGTATCACCAAAAGCCATATCGCCGCATCATCATGGAGAACTTCGGCGCGAATGTGTATGCCAGCCCGACGGATCGCACGCAGTTTGGCAAGTCGGTTCTCGCCAAAGACCCCAACAATAATGGCTCGCTCGGCATGGCGATCTCGGAAGCGGTGGAAGTGGCGGCGACATCGAACGGCGCGAAGAAATATAGTTTGGGTTCAGTGTTGGGCCATGTGCTGATGCACCAAACGGTGATCGGGATCGAATCACTGCAACAGATGGAGATGGCGGGTGAATACCCCGATATGGTGATCGGTTGCGCCGGTGGCGGTTCGAACTTCGCCGGTTTCACTTACCCGTTCTTGCACAAGAACTTCACCGAGAAGAAAGGCACGAAAGTGATCGCGGTTGAACCTGCGTCGTGTCCGTCGTTGACCAAAGGTAAATACACTTTTGATTACGGCGATACGGCGGCGATGGCTCCTATCATGAAGATGTACACGCTAGGTCACACCTTTATGCCACCCGGCATTCACGCCGGTGGTTTGCGCTATCACGGTATGGCTGCCAGTGTCAGTGCGATGGTGGATCATGGTGATATTGAAGCGCGCGCGGTGCAACAACTTGAGACGTTTGCGGCGGCGGTGCAATTCTCGAAAGCAGAAGGCATCATCCCTGCGCCCGAGTCGTCACACGCAGTGTGCGTAGCGATTCAGGAAGCCCTCAAATGCAAACGCGATGGCACCAAGAAAGTGATCGCCTTCAATCTTTCCGGTCATGGTCATTTCGACATGACGGCTTACGATGATTATCATCAGGGTAAGCTGCAGGACTTTGAGTATCCAAAAGCGATGGTGGAAGAGGCAATGACACATTTGCCGAAGGTGAAGCTGTAAATCTTTGCCGTAGGGGCGCACGGCCGTGCGCCCCTACGGAACTGTGCTGTGCGCCCCTACGGAACACTGTGCGCTCCTACGGAAGAAAATGAAACTCGAACCTTCCTCTATCCAATTGCGTTTTGTGCCGCTTGAGCAAATGCTTCTACACGAAGAAGACGATCCGCTTCGTGTTAAGAGATTGATGCACGCCCTCAAGAGCGATGGCAGATTACGCAACCCGCCGATTGTGGCTGAGCATGAAGGTTGTTACATTGTGTTGGATGGAGCGACGCGCACTACGGCGTTACGTGAAATGGAATATCGTGACGCGCTGGTGCAAGTAGTAGATTATTACGGCGAGACGATCAAAGTGAGTACGTGGCATCACGTTCTGGTTGGAATGCCGCAAAACTATTTACTGTCGTGTCTTGCCGATGTAGATGACATCACCTTGCAGCCGGTTGACCCCGGCACCGCCAAACGCATGTTAGATGCGCGCGAGATTGCTTGTTGCGTCGTGATGCGTAACGGTCAACAGTTTGCCGTGCTTTGCTCTGATAACAACGTCGAGCGGGCGCGTTTGTTGTGCGAGTTGGTTGCGGTATATCGCGGCAAAGCCGAAGTGCATCGCACAATTGAAGTGGATCTGCCGACGCTGATCGGAGAGTATCCCGAACTCTCGGCGGTGATTGTTTTCCCGCCGTTCACTCCCGACGAAATTATTCAAGTGGCGGTGAACGGCGCCAAGATGCCGATGGGCATCACGCGCCATCTGGTTTCGGGTCGCGCGCTGGGTTTGGATGTGCCGCTGGATATGTTGGGCGCCACACAATCGCTCGAATCGAAAAATGAGTGGTTGCGCGAACAGATCGGCAAGCGATTACAAACAAACAAGATTCGTTTATATCAAGAACCCGTTTTTATTTTTGACGAGTAGTATTTGCAAGACTTCCGAAGTCTCAAAGACTTCGGAAGTCTAAAGATTACATGACCACTCAACTTCTTCTCGGTAACGACGCTATTGCGCTGGGCTTGACTCAAAACGAATGTCGGGTTGTCACGGCGTATCCCGGCACGCCCAGTTCGGAAATTCTGGCGGGCGTGGTGAAGTTCAAGAAAAAATTGAATCGTGACATCTACACTGAATGGAGCGCGAGCGAGAAAGTTGCTTTTGAAGTTGCTCTCGCCGCCAGTTGGAGCGGACTGCGCGCCGCCGTCACCATGAAGCAAGTTGGACTCAACGTGGCTGCCGACTCTCTCTTCAGTGCGGCTTACACCGGCGTGGTCGGCGGTTTCGTCGTCGTGCCGTGCGATGATCCCGGTCCTCACTCTTCGCAAACCGAACAAGATTCGCGTTTGCTTGCCCTCACTGCCAAAGTCCCCGTGTTCGATCCCTCCACGCCTGCCGAGACGATGGCGATGTTGAAAGCGGCGTTTGAGCTTTCGGAAAAACATCGCGTGCCGGTGATCATGCGACCAACGACTCGCGTTTGCCACGCCGTGCAGAGTATTGACGTAACCGACACGGGGATGCCGCCTCTCAATGGCAACAGTGGATTTAAAAAAGACCAACAACGCTGGGCAGCGACTCCGGTCTTTCGACTCAAACTGCATCACGAACTGAATGCCAAACTGCAAGCAATTGAGTCGGAGTTTGAAAGTTCGTCGTTCAATTACGTTGTCAATCAGCCATTAGCCATCAGCCATCAGCCATTCGGGATCATTTCATCTGGAAGCGTGTTCACAACTTCGCAAGAAGTTTTAGATGAATTGGGTGTGGAGATTCCGATTTTAAGAATCGGCACGCCGTATCCGCTGCCGCGCAAGTTGGTCGCCGAATTTGTTTCGCGCTTTGAGCGAGTGTTAATTATTGAAGAGCCTGACGCTTGCATCGAATTGCAGATCGCAGATCGCACGCACGTCAGCGGACGGTTGGATTATGTTATACCAAACGCCGGTGAACTCACACCCGAAGTGGTGATGAAAGTGATCGGCGGACAATTGGACAAAGTTGGTTTAACGGTGGCGGCATCCCCGGAAGATTCCGCGCTCGCTGGAATCATTGGCGCACTTAAGATCGCGCCGCGCCGCCCGCGCTTGTGCCCCGGTTGTTCGCATCGCTCGGCCTTCTTCACTCTCAAAACAACTTTCGGACCCAACGCAATTTATCCCGGCGACATTGGTTGTTACACGCTCGGCACAAATTTGCGCGTGGTGGATACCTGCATTGACATGGGCGGCTCGGTGACGATGGCGGCCGGGTTTTATCACGCCAGCAAGATCACCCAAGACAAACGACCCATCGTGGCGACGATTGGCGATTCAACTTTTCTACATTCGGGCATTGTGCCGTTGATTAATTCTGTTCACACCAACGCGCGATTCATTTTGCTGATTCTCGACAATCACACCACGGCGATGACCGGCGCGCAGCCGACGCCCGCCAACGATTACGCCGCCGACGGCAGCGCGGCGACTCGCGTGCCGATTGAAAACATCGTGCGCGCCTGCGGAGTTAAATTTGTTCACGTCGCCGATCCGTACGATCAAGAACCGTTTGAAAAATTATTGAAGGACGCCCAAGCCTTCACCCAAACAGATGAAGGCGGAGTGGCTGTCATCATCGCTGATCGTCCGTGCGTGTTGTATGACGACTCGCCTGTGGAAGCCAATCCGATTCCGGTTGTCATCACCGAAGAGTGCGATGGCTGTCGTTATTGCGTGGAAGCGTTTGAATGTCCGGCGCTCATCCTACGCGCCGACAAATCGCGCGTGGATATTAACTACAATGTGTGCGTGGATTGCGGGCAGTGTATTGATGCCTGTTACAAGGGGTTTATTATTCCGAAGGAAGTGGTGATGAGTAATTAGTAATTGGTAATTACCAATTACTAATTACCAGTGAACATATTGTCGATATGAAAATTGTGCTTGCCGGTATCGGCGGTCAAGGCGTGGTGTATGCCACAAAAATTCTTTCGCAAGCGGGATTGTTGCGCGGCGAGAAAGTTATGGCGTCGGAGAATCATGGGATGAGTCAACGCGGCGGCAGCGTGATGAGCCATCTCAAGATCGGCGGCAGTGAGGCGCCGCTCATCCGGCGTGGCACCGCCGATTTGTTGGTGGGCTTTGATCGTACGGAGACGATGCGTAACCTCACTTTTGTGCGCGCCAGTGGCAATGTGTTTGTCAACAGTACCAACGGACTCGACTCGTCGTTAAGTGAACGCTTGCAGGAATTAAATATCGCCGTTCACGCCATCAACGCCGAAGCCTGCGCCAAAGAACTTGGTTCGCCTGCGGTGACAAACTTGATCGTGCTCGGTTTTGCGCCGGCGCATAATGAATTTGGGTTGTCGCTCGACGATCTTAAAAGTGCGGTGCGGGCGTTGGGTCCGGCGAAAGCGGTGGAGTTAAATTTGAAGGCGTTGGATGTGGGGGCGAAAGCGGCGAGATGAAAGCGTATTCCGTATTGCGTAATGCGTATTGTTCGCGCGCGACACGGAATACGAAATACGCAATAGGCTATTAACACGCATGAAACCGTTCGATTATTTTTCTCCGAAAACATTAGCCGAAGCCAGCGAAGTTCTCTCAAGATATAACGGCGATGCCAAGATGATCGCTGGCGGGACAGATTTATTATTAAAGATGAAAGCCGGTCGTCTCGCGCCGAAGGCAATCGTAAATATTAAACGTCTTGCTGAACTGCGCGGCATTACCCAATTACCAATTACTAATAACCTTTCTATTGGCGCGCTGACCACGCTCGAAGAGATCAAACGATCCCCACTCATTCACCAACACTACTCCGCACTTGCTTCGGCGGCGGCGACAATGGCTTCGGTACAGATTCGCAACCTTGCCACTGTGGGCGGCAATATGTGTAACGCCGCGCCGTCGGCTGACCTTGCGCCGATTTTAATCGCGCTGAATGCTGTCGCTGTGATAAACGGAGTCAAAGGTGAGCGGCGAGTCGCGCTGGAAGAATTTTTTACGGGACCCGGCAAATCAGTTTTAGGCGTGGGCGAGTTGTTGGTCTCTGTTGAAGTGCCGAAGCAAGAGGGCAAATCAATTTACATCAAACATTCGCCGCGCGAACACATGGACATTGCGGTTGTCGGCGTGGGTGTTGCCTATCGTGGATTTAATCCACTCGCACAGCAGGCGGCAGATGTGCGTATTGTGTTGGGTGCGGTTGCGCCGACTCCGTTGCGGGCAAAGAAAGCGGAAGAAGAAGTGATGAGCGGATCGTTGACGAAAGAGCGCATCGAACGCGCCGCGAAGATCGCCGCCGAAGAATCGAAACCGATTGACGATGTGCGCGGATCGGTGTGGTATCGAAGGAAGATGGTGGAGGTGTTGGTGAGGAGGGGGTTGTTGGGGTTGGTAAATAGTAATTAGTAATTGAGATTAGAGATTGGAGATTGGAGATTCAATCAGTAATTTTTAGTAACTTATCATCTGCTCCGTCATTGCGAGCGCACTTTGCGAAGCAATCTCGGTCGCGTTTGGAGATTGCTTCTCGAAGACTCGCAATGATGCAAATGCTGTCACATTTTTTATGGTAAAAAAGTTTCATTTGACTCTCAACGTGAACGGCGAACAAAAAGAATTGTTGATCGATCCGCGACGATCTTTGTTGGATGTGTTGCGAAACGATCTCGAATTGCGCGGGGCGCATCGTGGTTGCGATTCGGGCGATTGCGGCGCTTGCACCGTGATCTTAAACGGCAAAGCCATCACGTCGTGCATGACGCTCGCCGCCGATTGTGACGGCGACAGCGTGATCACCGTTGAAGGCATCACGCCCGCCGACGGGCTGCATCCAGTTCAAAAATCTTTGGTTGAGGATGGCGGCATCCAATGCGGTTTCTGCACCACCGGCATGGTGATGGCGGCGATTGCACTGCTCGACTCGATTCCGCATCCGACTGAAGAAGACGTGCGTGAAGGTCTCGCCGGGAATCTGTGCCGATGCACGGGATACAAAAAAATTGTGGAAGCGGTGATGAATGTAGAAAGGAAATAAAGTAAACAAGGGAAACAGGGGAAAGACTTTCCCTTAGTTCCTTAAGTTTCTTCAGTTCCCTTATGATTATTGGTCAACGCATTCCAAAACTTGACGCGCCCGACAAGGCAACGGGGCGCACGGTGTATGGGCATGATGTGAAGTTGTCCGGCATGTTGCATGGGCGAATTTTGTATTCGCAATACGCCAGCGCGAAAATTAAACGGGTGGATGTTTCGCGCGCGTTGAAGTTGAACGGCGTGAAAGCGATCCTCACTGCCGAAGATAACCCGCCGACAAAATTTGGTT
>JACRLA010000181.1 GCA_016215145.1 Chloroflexota bacterium | reverse complement strand
TCGTCGTCAATATTTCTTGAAGTGTTTTCGACAGCTGTGTTACAGTAGTCATCAGGAAGCCTTTCGGTGGTGATTGAGTTCGCTAACTCCTATCATCCCAAAAGTGCTTCCTTTTGTCATCCTTAGCTTGATACAGATGGGGCAAGCTTTGCGCTTGCCCAACGGGGCGACCGCAAGGGTGCGCCCCTACATTTTGAGAAGATACCCTTGATCTTGTTTACTTCACAAAATTAAAGCACGGAAGAGTATCCTTTACCACCTCGTCATCGCCCCACAATACTCACACTTCATCTCCGTCTGCCCGCGCATGATGGGTTTGGTAAAGTTCGCGCCGCAGCTCGAACACTTCGTCGGCGCGGTAGACATCTTCTCGGCTACGCCAGTATCAATCTTCACCGCGCGCTCTTTGTCGTAATCTTTTGTCTTGGCGCGGTTGATCATCGTCTGCCAGGCATTGCAGTCTTGTCCGTTGATGTGGAAGTGCGCCATGCGAACCGCCGCGCCCGACTCAAACATCAAATCCAAATGATCTTCGTTGCTCATCATGCCCTTCTTGCTCGCCGTCACTTTTTCTAATTGAGCAAGCGGCATATCCACCAACAGCTTTTGCACTTTCTGTTTTTCAGTAGCGATGAACAAAACTTTCTTCGTCGCCACTTCTTCGTTCTGCTCAAACAAGATTCGTTGATCGGTTAAGAAAACGTAACCTTTGGGATCGTCCTTGCCCTCTTTGTCGAGCTTACCCGGCACCACGGCAACCACACCCTCGGCTGGCATCAGTTGGAATGTCGCCGCCGTCACCAAATCCATCATTTCTTGAATCTTGCTCACGCGCTGCTCGATCTTCTTCGCCTCATTAATATAGCTGTCGTACGACCCGCGCACCGCCGAATTAACCGCGCTGACTTGCGACTGCAACGATTGGATCGCTCCCTCACTACGCGAGACGATAGTGAGCGCGTAGTCTGGATTGCTTTGATAATTGATCAGGTTTTGCAATTCGCTCTCGGCACTCTGCAAAGCGTTTTGCAGTGAATACTGATTCGAGCTAATCTGGCTCAGCGCGTTATCGCGCACCTGAGGCCAACCGCCGCGCATCTCATCCGACTTCTTTTCCAAGTCGGCGTCAAAGACATGACCCGCCGTGCGAATTTTGCCGATCAGAGTCGGCAAGTTGTTCATGGTCGTGTTCACGTCGTCAATTTCATCTTTGAGCGACGCCATCAACACCGAAGATCGCATACTATTAAGTTGCGATTGCAAACTGCCGATCTTGCCCGCTAAAACTTCGGCGGGGCTCGGCGGCGGCGGTTGTGACGATACAGCAGATTCGGAAGATTCGTTTTCAGACATGGCGACGTTCTCCTTTAATTAGTTAGAGGGCTGCCCTACTCGCGCCCGCAAGTAGGCTTCCATAAATCCATCGAGTTGACCATTAAGCACCGCGCTGGTCTGACTCGTCTCGTGATCGGTGCGGTGATCCTTTACCATTTGATACGGATGCAGAACGTAGGAACGAATCTGACTCCCAAATTCCGCTTTCACATAATCGCCTCGCAGCGCGGCGATCTCTTTCTGCCGTTTCTCTTCTTGCATCTCAAACAACCGCGCCCGCAAAACTTTGAGCGCGTTCTCGCGGTTCTGCGTTTGCGATCTTTCGTTCTGGCACGTCACCACAAGTCCGCTCGGGATGTGGCGGATGCGGATCGCCGTCTCGTTCTTCTGCACGTTCTGTCCGCCCGCGCCCGACGATTTGTAAGTGCTGATCTCCAACTCCGATGGTTTTAATTCTACTTCTGCATCGTCATCCAACTGTGGCAAAACTTCCACTTGGGCAAACGACGTGTGGCGGCGATGATTGGAGTCAAACGGCGAGAGCCGCACCAGACGATGCACGCCCTTCTCCGATTTTAAATAACCAAACGCTTGCCGCCCGCTCATGGTGATCGTCACCGTTTTTATCCCCGCCTCTTCGCCGTTGGTCTGATCGATCACTTCCGTTTTATACCCCCGATCATCCGCCCAACGCAAGTACATCCGCATCAACATCTCGGCGAAATCTTGAGCGTCAACGCCGCCTGCGCCAGAATGAATGGATAAGATGGCGTTGCCATGATCGTGTTTATCGTTGAAGATCGATTCAAGGTCGAGCCGCCTCACCTCATCACCGATGGACGCCAGTTCAACTTCTAACTCCTCGCGCAGCGACTCATCTTCGATCTCCGCCAACTCGCGCGCGTCGGCGATGCGGCGCAGCAACGTTTGCCATTCCGCCACCATCGTCCGCACGTCTGAGAGTTCTTGCATCGCCGCACGCGCCTTATCGGGATTATTCCAAAAATCCGGCGACGCGCTCAATGCCTCAAGTTCCGCCAGTCGTTTCTCCTGTGCCGCCAAGTCAAAGACGTTCCAGCATGAGCTGGACTTGTCCTTGATACTGATTCAAACGATCTAAAATGTCTTGCATTCACTTCGTATTGCGTATTCCGTATTGCGTATCGCTTCTTCCTCAACGGAATACGCAATACGAAATACGTTTTCGACAACAACTCCTCTATTCTAAAAGTCCATCCACAAACGCAATCGGATCAAACGGCACCAGATCATCCGCCTTCTCACCGAGTCCAATAAATTGAATCGGCAAACCGAGTTCGCGCTGAATGGCAAACGCCACGCCGCCCTTCGCCGATCCATCCAACTTCGTCAACACAATTCCGCTGACGCCGACAGCCTCTTTAAAAGCTTTCGCCTGAGCCAACGCATTTTGCCCGGTGGTCGAATCGAGAACCAGCAAAACACTATGCGGCGCGCCCGCGCTCGCTTTGGCGGCGACACCGCGCACCTTCTTCAACTCTTCCATTAAATTATATTTCGTATGGAATCGCCCCGCCGTATCCACGATCACCAAATTGCATCCGCGAGATCGCGCCGCGCTAATTGCATCATACACCACCGCTCCCGGGTCGCCATTCGGTTGACCGGCGATCACATCCACGCCGAGTCGCCCGCCCCACTCTTGAAGTTGACCAATCGCCGCCGCGCGGAACGTATCTGCCGCCGCCAGAATCGGGGTGACGCCGTCTCTGTCGCGCAGCAGCTTCGCCAACTTCGCCGTCGTCGTGGTCTTACCCGATCCATTTACGCCGACCATCAACAATACGGCGGGGTCGCCGTTAAAAGTTAACGCGGGCGGAGTCGGCAACAAATTGATCAACTCGTTTCGCAAAAACGATTTGAGATCGTGTTCTTTGGTGATCCCTTCTTGCTTAACGTGATCTTTTAATTTCTCGATCAACTCCGTCGTCACCGCCACACCGAGATCGCCTTGAATGAGAGTCTCTTCCAATTCATCCCACGTCTCATTTTTAATCTCGCTGACTCCGATGATATTTGCCACGCGCCCAAAAACCGTTTGCCGTGTGCGCGTAAGACCCGTTGTAAAATTTTTCAAAGAATTAAACACGCCGCGATTATATCAGGGTTGTTTGGTGGTTAGATGGTTAGGTGGTTGGGCAGTTAGAAGTTTGAGATTTGGATTTTGGGTTTTTGGGATTTGGGATTTTCCTCTTTGTTCATTTATAATCTTATTCATGACAAACTTGTCGCATCTAGACTCTGAGGGTCGCGCCCAGATGGTAGACGTGAGCGCGAAAGCCGACACCGAGCGCATCGCCATCGCCAAAGGTGAAGTACGGATGAAAGCCGAAACGCTCGAACTGATTCGGGCGGGGGCGATGAAAAAGGGTGACGTGCTCACGACGGCGAAACTTGCCGGCATCATGGGCGCCAAGCACACATCAGACTTGATCCCATTGTGTCATCCCATTGCATTAACTCACATCAGCGTTGATCTCGAATTGAAAGAGGATCATGTGGAGATAACCGCCACCGCGCGCACTATCGGAAAAACCGGAG
>JACRLA010000180.1 GCA_016215145.1 Chloroflexota bacterium | reverse complement strand
GGGGTTGATCGGTTCGCCGACGGTGCCGAGCAAACGCAGTGAAGAGAGATCGTGTTTGTTGGGCCAGGCTTCGCCGAATTTCATCAGACCGCGAATAGCGGTGGGCGCGGTGTAGAACACGGTGATGCCGTATCGTTCCACGCATTGCCACCATCGGTTGGGATACGGATACGCCGGTCCGCCTTCAAACATAAATGATGTCGCGCCGTTGAGCATTGGACCATAAACGATATACGAGTGTCCGGTGACCCAACCGGGATCGGCGGCGCACCACCAGCGATCATCATCTTTGAGATCGAAAACATATTTCAGCGTGGCGTAAATCCCCACCATGTAGCCGCCGTGTGTGTGCAGAATGGCTTTGGGTTTTCCGGTGGAGCCGGATGTGTAAAGAATGTAGAGCGGGTCTTCGGCGTCCAAAATTTCTGTGGCGCATTTGCCGTTGGCAACCGGCAGTTTGCAGAGATCGTGGTACCAGTGATCGCGTAACGGCTCCATCGGCACGTCGTGACCGATGCGTTTGACGACGAGGATATTTTCTACGCTAGGGCATTTTTTGATCGCCTCATCCACTGTGCGTTTAAGTTCTACAATTTTTCCGTTTTGGTAGCCGCCATCGGCGGTGATGATTAACTTCGATTGGCTATCGTCAATGCGCCCTTGCAGCGCGTCCACCGAGAAGCCGCCGAAGACCACCGAATGTACCGCGCCGATCTTGGCGCAGGCGAGCATACTAAAAACAATTTCGGGGATGCGCGGCATGTAAATGGTGACACGATCTCCTTTGCCCACGCCCATGGCTTTGATGATATTGGCGAAGCGAGTCACTTCGCGGTTCATGGCGTAATACGAGAAGCTGCGTTCCAGTTTGCCGTCTTCGCTTTCCCAGATCAACGCCAATTTATTTTTACGATGGGTCTTGAGATGACGATCTATACAGTTGTGAACGATATTGGTTTTTGCGCCGACGAACCATTTAAAGAAGGGCTTCTTCGAGTCGTCGAGGACTTTATCCCATTTTTTATGCCACTCCAACTCTTCGGCGCGCTCGCCCCAGAAGCCGGCTAAATCTTTTCCCGCTTTTGCGGCTAAGGCTTCCCAATCTTTGATATGGGCTTGATCGATCACGCTTTGCGATGGATAGAAAACTTCACCTTCAAGTTTGGGTTGGGTGGGCATTATGTCCTCCGAGAGAGTTTGGATTGTAGAGACGCGCCATCGGTGTGAGTGAGGGGAGATTGGCAAATTGCAGGTTGGCGGCAAAAAAATGTAGGACAAGATTTAATCTTGTCCTACATTTTTGACGGACTTGTATTTAGTTTACTGTATTGCTATTTCCTTATTCTGATTTATCCACCTTGTATCTTGCGGGACGTTCTCGCACGGCGTGTGCAGGCATTGGCAGCACCAAACTGATGTGCTGATCGGATTCCTCTCGAAATTCGAAAGTGCGCGCTGCGTTTTTAAAAGATTCGAGATACTGGTTGTAATTTGTCTCGGCTGCTGTGTAAATCAATTCGTAGAGTCGCTCATCTTTCTCGAAGAAGATTCTACGCTCGTTGACTGAAGTTCTTTGTGGTTTGATACTGTTAAGAGGAAGTAGCATCGTATAGCTGATTTCGATCTCAATTGCTTCGATTCCTGCCAGAGTGCCTTTGGTGCGGGAGACTTCACGATAATCAGTCGCGCGCATGTTTTTAGTGAGATAGCTAGACAACACCGACTCGAGGGGCAGATTGCGCGAAGGAGTGACTCGCACAATAAGAGCTAAGCTAAATGTGTTTTCTTGGTTGCGCGGACCCGCGATGAACACTTCATCATATTCCGTCTCTTTCCCTTTTGTTTCGATCACTTGCCACTGATCGGGGTAGAGGAAAGTGAAGTCTAAGCGGGGGTTATTGCTTTGGAATTGAGTATAGTTTTTCAGGTTGTTCATGAGGGTTTGCTCCTGTGCCATAACCAACTTTGACGGATGTCATCCAAATATATTTGGCGAATAATCCTTTTTGCTTCTGCTTCGCCTTGGGCGATTATCTCGCTAACATCATCACACGTCTTGTCCGTCTCTTGTCCTTTAACGGCGTTCCAAACTTCCGACTCTGCTTTGAACGCCTGATATTCTTCGTCAACGTAATCCTCGGCAAACTCTTCAAAAGAATCTAGCCGATGGGGTTTGTCCCACCCGACATGAGTCCCTTCGTGGGCAAGATGCGTTGCCAAAACTGCTGAACCGGACTCTTTTGATCCGTTGGCAATTGTAATCTCATTCGTTGATGGATCAAATTGTGCTATGGCACCTTCCGTTTCGCCAAATTGGATCATCGTGCCATGTTCCTTGATCGCGTTAGCGGCGGGTCTCCCCGCATCAGTGGCTTCCAGTTTTTCAAATGCTGATGATAATTCTGTCGCATCATTTGTCCCACCTTGTATAGAATCGTCTTGCGGCGTTCGAGTTGCGTCACTCTCTTCCTTGAATACTTTCTTGCCGTTTTCATGGTGTTGCTCCATTAATTATTTACCTCCTGTTGCTTGCCCAAACTTCTGTGACGTGTAATTGTGGAATGTGTAGATCACTTGCAGCTAGTCGTCACCGTCTTGTCTACCCCATAGCACTCGCACCAATCTCTGACTCCCTTCCACAAAAAGAATCGGGCAGAGGTGCGGACGCAGAGGGGTCCGCCAGTTGAACGTTGATCGGTAGTGATGCGGCTGGCGGCATAACCGACGCCGCGTTGATCGCGTTCTTGGATCAGCCACAGGCGATCACTTTCGTAATCGCCGCGCTTCCACTCCATCTCGCCGCGCATGGCTAAGGTGATAGCGAAGCAGGGCGTGAGCATGACGGCGAGCCAGACGAGAATCAAAAATATATTGCGGAGGAAGATGAGAGGACGCTTCATGAAGTTAATTTAGGCACCGAGTGTTTTGCGAAGCGCACTCGGTGCCCGGGAGTTACATAAAGCAAAAACTTTTTATCGTTGTGGAGTAGGCGTGCGGCTCGGCAGTAGCGGAGTTCGCGAAGGCAGAACCAAGATCGGCGTGCGTGTGGGTTGCAGCGTGATGCGCGTTGCTACTTGAGTCGCTAGGGCGGGCGGCAGGCGGGTAGAGATGCGCGTCAGTGTAAGCGCGATCCGAGTCCCCACTTCCGGTTTTTCGGCGATGGCGGTTTCGAGCAGACTCGATTTGACACGTTCCGGCACTTGAGTTCGTATGGCGTCGCGCGTCGCCTGAAATTCCGGCGCAAGCCACGTCAGCGCCAGACGGGTCTTGGCGATGTTCACAAATTGCTGTGACTCTCGCACAAATTTTTGCCAGCGCTCCAAGCGCGAAGGATCCATCGGGCGCACAGCGTCGGGGCGTTGATTGCGTCTGGCGATCATCGTCTCTTGTTCCGCGCCCATATCCGTTGTGCCGAGCGCGTTACGCAAATTGCACAAACCCTCAAGACACGAAGCGATCATGCTCTCGACCACGTTGTCGTAATCCACGCCGAGATACGAGCCGCGCACTGCCGCCACGCCCACCGGAGTCTCCACTTCAAACGATCCGCCGTTGAGCGCGGCGTTAACGATCACCCAGATTTCTCCGGCGATGAGCGTGAGCAGAGTCTTGGGCTGCGTGTTGGTTCCTTCTAAAGCGGTTAGGGTGAAGAGGCTGCTCTGCCCAAGCCGCACAACATTATCGGGGCTGACGTTGAGTCGCACTTCACCATCGGCGAGCGTTTGCACCTGTCCGCCTACGGGCAGCGATTGACCGACTGTTGCTTGAGTCCAGGCGTCTGAACTTTTTGCGCGGGCTTGAACCGTGCCACTGATCTCGGCGATGGTTGCTGTGCGCGATGGCGTGGGGGATGCCGCCGCGCGCGTGGGAGCCGATGTGGCAGGGGGAACGGGTGTGGACGTTGCGGCGCGAGTGAATGTGGGCGCGGACATAACAGTGGTCGCCTGAGGAATCTGTGTCGCCTGATTCGGCGGCGGCACCGTGCTGGGTGTGTCGGTTCCGCGCGCGCAGGTTGCTGCAAGCGCTGTTATGGCGCTGATGATGATCAATCGTTTGTATAGGTTGGCTCTCATAGTTAATCCTGACGATCTACCACGTTCTATTTCTTTTCCTCTGTCGGCTTCGGTGAATCGGTTGCTTTCGGTGAATCGGTTGGTTTAGGCGGGTCGGGTATCTTGGGCGAATCAGTTGGTTTGGGTGAGTCGGTTGGCTTAGGCGAATCCGTTGGTCTGGGTACATTAGTCGGTCTGGGTGAATCAGTCGGCTTGGGCGGATCCGTTGGTTTGGGTGGATCCGTTGGTCTTAC
>JACRLA010000343.1 GCA_016215145.1 Chloroflexota bacterium | reverse complement strand
TCAGCGTCATTGCGAGTCTTCGAGAAGCAATCTCCAAACGTGACCGAGATTGCTTCGCAAAGTGCGCTCGCAATGACGGAGTGGCTGAGCAGTCACGTTTATTTGGAGTTTACTCTTTTGGAGTTTGAAGTTGCTTTGAGTATAACCAAAATTTCAGATTGCGCTTTCCACATCTTGGCTTTCTCTCTGGCGGTATAGTGATCGTGTCCGAGTAAATGCAGCACGCCGTGAATGGTGAGGAGTTGTAATTCGGCTTTCACGGCGTGACCACCGCGCCGAGCTTGTTCGATGGCGCGGGGATAAGAGATGGCGATGTCACCGTAGTAGGACGAAGTTGGATCATCGGAAGGAAAGGAGAGCACGTCGGTGGCGGTGTCGTGACCCAGAAATTTTTTGTTGAGATCATGCAATGTTTTATCGCCACTGACGACGATGCTCAGCGATCCACTTTTTGCTTTTTGCTGTTTCAGCGCCGCCCGCGCCGCCGCGCGCAGAAACGCGGGCGAGACTTTGCCCGCAAAAGATTCTGCAATTTGGATGTGAATCTTGTAAGTTGGTAATTGGTAATTAGTAATTGATTTTTTGCGCGGCATAATATAACTGTTTAGCCAAAACCAGAACACACCGCGAAGGCGCGAAGAACGCGAAGGAAAACTATAAAAAACTTTGCGCCCTTTGCGTCTTTGCGGTTTTCTCTTGAAGTCTATTGGATTACGCAACACGAAATACGTTTCACGCATCACGTATCACGCAATACGCCATTCGCTATCTGCTCCCCGCCGCTTCTCCCTCTTTCACTTGCGGCGGCATGATCTCTTCGGGATATTTTAACCGCGCGTGGAAGAATCCTTTGAGCGTTTCGACAAATGAGATTTGTGCCAAGTGAAGTTCGTGCAGCGTGATGTTGCATTCGTCGAGTTGTCCGGTGGCTAGACGCAAATCAAAAACGAACTTGACGATCTTCTCGATGTCTTCCACGTTGCGCGGCAGATCGGAGCGCGACTTTGCTTCGCAGCCGTCGGCGAGCATGAGCAGGGCGGTTTCTTTGCTGCGCGGTTTGGGTCCCGGGTAGCGGAATTTTTCTTTCGCCACTTTTGTTTCGTCGCCGTTCGCCATTTTGAGAGCGCGTTGATATTGAAAATAAGTAATGCTGTCGCCGTGATGCTCGGCGATGCAGGCGCGAATGACGGACGGCAAACGGTGTTTCGCCGCCATCTTCAATCCATCGCGAACATGATTGATGATATGCTCGGCGCTCACATCGGGTGGAAAAGCGTCGTGCGGATTCTCTTTAGTAATTTGATTCTCTATGAAGTATTCAGGATAAGCCGACTTGCCCACGTCGTGGAACAACGCGCCGACTCGCACCAACGTGGTGTTGGCGCCGATGCGTTCCGCCGCTTGCTCGGCAAGGTTCGCCACTTGCAAACTGTGTTGATACGTGCCGGGTGCTTGACGCAACATGAATTGCAATAGGGGGTGATTGGGTCGCGCCAGCTCGATGAGTTGCAATGAGGTGGTGATGTCGAAGATGTTGCCTAGCAAGAAGAATATACCGAGTGTTGCCGAGGCGGAGATCGCGCCGTTGATCAGACTCGCGGCGAGCAGGGTGGCGATGCCGAAGGCGTCACTGTTTTGATCGACCAAGCGAAAGACTAAGATGATGCCGGAGTTCGCGGCGGCTGCCGCCAGCCCCGCCCAAAAGAACGCGTTCAACCTTTCTGCTTTCCCTAACATCAACGCCGCCACGATGCCGCCCATTGCTACATAGATCGTCACATCGAGCCGCCCATTGGCTAACACGCCGACCAACGCTGCCATGATCACCGAAGTGATCACGGCAACATTCGTTCCGAAGGCGACGGCGACGAGCATGGCGAAGGCGGCTGAAGGAAACAGAAACGGCAGCACCGTGCGACCCGGCACCATGAATCGCGCGGCGAGCAGAAACAAAATAAACATCGAACCAAAGTAGATCATCAATCGCGCCGAAGTAAAGTAAGCGGCGTTGAATCGAATCATATACACGCCGAAGAGCGCGGCGGAGATCAGCATAGCCAGCAGGTTACTGGCTACCGTTTGCCAGCGTTGTTCGGGGCGCAGCAGATTGAAGGCGTTGAGCGCTTCCACATCTGCTTCGGTGATGATGCGCCCACGATTGACTATGATCTGCTCTTTGACGAACGATTGCGAGATGGGCGTCACCGCGTCGCGCGCCGTATCGCGCGCGGCTTTGGTCGCCGCTTGATTGACGAGCGAGTTGGGGACGATGTAAGCGGTGGCGAGTGCTGTCACCACTTCGGCTTGCGATTCGGTGAGGTTGATGCTGACCAGCGCTGGGAGGCGATTCTTTGTTTCTTGGATTCGATCTGTGCGAATTTGCGAACTGAGGGCGCGCTCGATGACCGAAGCAGTTTCATTTTGCACCGCCGTCCACTCCGAGTCGCTTAAGGTGATTAAGGCGTTGGCTATCACGGGCGAGACGGCGGCGTCGGCAAGGGCGGCGAGATCGTTAATCTTCTGTTGGGGTTTGGCGAATTCATCGGCGCGCACCGAGGAGATGTAGTCTAACGTTTGGCGGGCGCGGGCGATCTGTTGCCGGGTGATGCGGCTGTCGGGCGGATCGAATACTTCCGAAGTGTTGGCGATTGCCACGGCGCGCGCGGCGTCGGTTTGAATTTTTGAGATGTAGGTGATGGAGTGTGGGGCGGTGATGTCTGCCGGGGCAACGTCGCCTGCTCTCAAGGCGAGCATGTCGGGCGACGACCCAAGTGGGAGAACCAAGACCAGTGTGGCGGCGGCGACGATCAACCCGTTGATCGTTAACGGCACGACGATCTGCCAAGCGCGAGCCGCAGATTCACGAAATGATACTCGTGGTCCCGACTCGATCATGTTAGAGAGAAACCCGCTTTCGCCAAGAAAGCGGGTTTCTGGAATGAGCCTGAAAACATTTTTTTTGGAATTATTTTTTCGTCAGCAATTCTTTTACCACATCGCTGATGAGTTTGTTGTCTGCCAGTCCCTTGAGCTTAGGTTGAATGACTTTCATGACTTTGCCCATGTCGCCGGGGTTGTTGGCGTTTACTTCGGCGATGGCGGCTTGGACGTGAACGATCACTTCGTCGCGCGAAAGTTGTTTGGGCAAAAATGATTCGTAGATGGCGATCAGAGATTCCGATTGGGCGACGAGATCGGCGCGTGAGGCTTTTTGCGCGTCGGCAATGGATTCGCGCTGCGACTTAATTTCTTTTTGGATGATGCCCAAGACCGTGCTGTCTTCGAGCGGTGTGCCGCGCTGTTCTACTTCGGCGAGTTTGATGCCGGCGATGATAGAGCGCAGAGCGGTCTTGCGCGTTTCATCTCCGACGCGCATGGCGTTTTTAAGTTCGGTTTCGATAGTTTGTTTGAGTGACATGAGGGGGATTATAGCGTATGGCTGCTTCGCATGGCAGATGGCGAGTGGCGTGATACGTGATGCGTGATATGCGATGCGCGATAGGCGATGCGCGATAGGCGATATGCGATGCGCGATACGCTATCTGCTATCAGCCATCTGCTACCCTCTGCGATCACTCATGCGTTTGCCGCCAAACAAATGTAAATGAAGATGAAACACGGCTTGACCCGAATCGGGACCTTGGTTGATGGTGAGGCGATAACCGCTTTGGGCAACGCCGTGTTCGGCGGCGATGGCGTTGGCGGCAACGAACATGGCGGCGAGTGTTTCGGCGTGCGCGGGTGTTAACTCTGCCGCGCCGGCGATGTGCTGGTTGGGGACGATGAGAATGTGGACGGGTGTTTGCGGGTGAATGTCCCAAAACGCAGTGACCAAGTCGTCACGATAAACGATCTTGCTTGGAATTTCATTCTTAATGATCTTACAGAAGAGACAATCGCTCATAAAGATTGCAGATAGCCGATGGCAGATGGCGGATGGTGTTCGCTATCGGCTATACGCCATTGGCTATCCGCCATTTACGGTTTCACCACCTTCACATTATCAAACATCACTTGCGTCTTGGGGTCGTCGAAGGTGCTGGCGAAGAGCCCGATGCGACCGATGGGTAAATTGGAATCGTTGATCGTGCCGAGCAGCGTGCCGTTGGCATAAAACTCAAAGGCGTCGCCGCGCGCGACAATGCGAAGCGTGTTCGACGACGGATTTGGTTTGATGGCGCTTGAGTTTTTAAGTTCGCTCAAATGAATCCACTGTTCGCGTATCCTGCGGCTGACTGCCCATGTGCTGTCGCCGCCGATGTCGAAGCGGTAGAAATTTTTATTGTCAATGTAGCGGAAGATCACGCCGTAGCCGTTTGCCGTGCCAACGCTTGTTTGCGTGGTGACAACGGTGAGATCAAAATCGTTTAAGTTGAGCGTGGCAATAGATAGACTGACAGTGAACGGTTCTTTGACGGTGATGCTCAGATGACCTTCGGCGATCTCGGCGGTGGCTTTTGCTTCGACAAACGTCTGCCAAACGCCCAAGTCTTTAGAAAAATCATCTTGAAACGAAACGACGGCGGGCGTGGCAGGTTTGGGCGCGAGCGTAGGTAATGGCTCAACGGCATTGCAAGCGGCTAAGGCGATACACAGTGTGATTAATAGAAGAGAGAGTCTCATGGTGGAAGACTCTACATGAAGGAATCGCATATAGCAAATGGCGTGATACGTGATGAGTGATGTGTGACGAGTGATACGTGATGCGTGACGAGTGATACGTGATGCGTGATGTGCGATACGCCATACGCTATAAGCGATACGCCATCTGCCATCCGCCACCTACGACAGCCAGCGTTTTCTTCGTTTGTAATGCTTCACGTCGCGATACGATTTGCGTTGACCGACGTCGGTCAGACCCAAATAAAATTCGCGCACGTCGGCATTTTCTTTGAGGTCGCTTGGATTGCCTTCTAGCACGATGCGCCCGTTCTCCATGATGTAGGCGTAATCGGCGACGGTCAACGTTAAGTTGGCGTTCTGCTCCACCAGCAGGATCGTGGTCTTCTGTTCTTCGTTGATGCGTTTGATAATGGAAAAAATTTCGCGCACCAGTAACGGCGCCAGACCGAGCGAAGGTTCGTCGAGCATCATCAGTTTGGGACGCGCCATCAACGCCCGACCTATCGCCAACATTTGTTGCTCGCCGCCGGAGAGAAAGCCCGCCGTTTGACTGCGCCGATCTTTGAGACGCGGGAAGTAATTGTAGACAAGGTCAATGTCGGCGTGTAGGCTACCGCGGTCACGTCGGGTGTAGCTGCCCGCCATTAAATTTTCTTCAACGGTCAGATGCTCAAACACGCGCCGACCTTCCATCACTTGAAAGATTCCTGAACACACGATGTCGGCGGCGTCCTTGTGATGAATCTTCTCGCCCAGAAATTCCACCGAGCCATCGGTCACTTCACCGTTCTCAGGTTTAAGCAAACCGGAGATGGCTTTGAGCGTGGTGGATTTGCCCGCGCCATTCGAGCCGAGCAAGCCGACGATCTTGCCTTGCGGCACTTGCATGGACATTCCCTTCAGCACCAGAATGACTTCGTTGTAGATGACTTCGACGTTGTTGAGCGCCAACATAGTAATTGGGGATTAGTAATTGGAGATTCGTTGTTGTCGGGACTCGAAGCGAGACGGCGACAATTTTAGATTGGATAGTGGACGACACCCTCGTCGCCCACTATCCAATTACCATTTACTAATTACTATTTCGCTTGCACAAAATCACTGATCTGAGCCCACTTGCCGCTCTTCACTTGATAGAGGCGCGTGGAGCTGTTGCCCTTGTGGCTGGTTGCCGAGAAGCTGATCGGCGCGGTGATGCCGCCGGTCTCAAAGTTTTGCATACTCTCCAACGAGGCTTTGATGTTTTCGCCGGTCAATGGTTTATTCGCATCCAGAGTCTTCTTGATGCCTTCTGCCATTGTCGCCATCGTCCACCAACCTTGCGAGTAATGCAGACCTTTCTCGTCGAGGCTGCCGCCCTTGCTCTTAAGGAACTTATCGGGATCGTCGTGACCCGGCACGCGATAGGTGGGCGGGGTGAACGGCAGTACGCCGACCACGCCTTCAGAGGCGTCACCTGCCAACTTGATGAACAATTCATCAGCGCCCCAATTGAGAGAGATGAACTTCATCTTATCCAACAAGCCAAGACTCTTGGCGTTCTTCATCAGCACCGCTGTCGGACTGGAGATGGTGTGGATGATCACATAGTTCGCGCCGAATGTTTGAATGCGACCTAACTCAGCTGTGTAATCCGTTCCTGCCGGGAAGGGTAATGATGTAAACGTCACGCCATTGGCTTCGGCGAATTTCTTGGTGTCCTCCAGAGGCGATTGCCCGAAGGGGCTGTTGTGATGGATGACGGCTACTTTGGGTGTGCCGCTCTTGCCGGCTTTCTTCCAATCATCCAATGCCCAACGCACGGCAATGATGCCTTGATCGGAATACGATGTGCCGATCAAGAAGTTGTACGGCGCTTGACTCATATCCAACAAACCGGCAGCGTACGAAGCCGACATGAATGGAATCTTATCGTTGGCGATCTTCGGGCGCAGCGCTTCGGTGTCACCCGTGCCCCAGCCCATGAAGACCACAACTTTTTCGCCGACGTATTGCGAATAGAGCGCTTCCGATTGATCCACTTTATAGGCATAATCGGCGGAGAGCAGATCGATCTTCCGACCATTGATGCCGCCAGCCGCATTCTTCCATTCGACGTAACCCTTCAAGCCTTCGCTATAGGGCGTGCCGACATCGGCTGTGGCGCCGGTCAGATCAAAAATCGCGCCCACCTTGATCGGCGTGGTGTCTTTGGGCGCGGCGGTCGGCGCGGCGGGCGCGGGGGTGCTGCACGCGGCAAGCAACAACGCGGCGACCACTACAACAACTGTGAATGAGTATCGTTTAGACATTTTCTTTCCTCCTCGAGAGAAAGATGAATGGCGTCTGTAGATTAATAATTTATCCAAACAGACGCGGCTGATAGCGCGTGCTGGTGCGTAGATCGATCACCGTTAGACCGCTCTTGTCCAGCAGCGTATTGAGAGTATCAGGGTTTGCGCCTTTTTCTTTAATCGTCACCTCCCGGTGTGAATTTTCGTGAACGCGTGAGGTCGTGATGGACACGATGTTGCCGCCCGCTTCTGCGATCAGTGATACGACACGAGCCAATTCGCCGACACGTTCTGGTAACTTTGCGGTTAATCGCACACCGCCTTCTTCGCCGCCTAGCACTTCCACTAAGGTTCTGAAAATATCTGTCTCGGTGATGATGCCGATGACCGAATCTTTTTCCATCACTGGCAAACACCCGATCTTTTTGTCTACCATAATGCGCGCCGCCTCTTCCATCGGGCAGTCGCCTTCCACTGTGATCACCGGATGAGTCATGATCTGTTTCATCTTGATATTCGCCAGCAGCGAGTTCATCTCGTAGATGCTCAAAGTGGTGGCGGGTGAGGGCTGCGTGGACAACAAATCTTTTTCGACGACGATGCCCACCAGCGTGTCGCCATCTACGATAGGCAAGCGGCGAATCTTTTTCTCGCGCATCAGGCTTACCGCGTGCGGATAGTTTGTGTCGGATGT
>JACRLA010000323.1 GCA_016215145.1 Chloroflexota bacterium | reverse complement strand
AAGGTCCAATCGGATCGGGGTATTCCAAAATCACCGACTTAACTTTATCCGGCACGTCCAACACGGTCGGGATTAAATAATTTGAGAGATACGGCGTTTGCACGTAACCGTTTTGATGCACAAAATTTTCTAGCACAGCATACCCCTGTGCCTGCACTATCGCGCCCTCAATCTGCCCTTGCACTTGTTGCGGATTCACAGCATGACCCACATCATCGGCGACGATCACATTTATCACTCGGATGTGTCCGGTCTCGGTATCCACTTCCACTTCCACTGCTTCGGCGATATACCCGTAAGAAAAATTCGGTTCACTCTTGCCTGTTTCGTGATCGAGTGGCGTCGTTTTCGGCGGGCGATATTGATACGTCGCCATTGCCGGACGTTCTTCGTCTTTCCATTTTTTCAACGCCAACTCCGCCGCGCCTTTGATGGCGTTGCCCGCCATAAACGTTAACCGTGAGGCAGACGCGCTGCCGGATGTTTGCGATGTGGCAGTATCAGACATCACTAACTGAATCTTGTCGAGCGAGACTCCGCTTGCCTCTGCCGCCATTTGCGCGAAGACTGTGTGCGCCCCCTGCCCACAATCCGCGCCCGCCTGATACACGGTGACGCGGTCAATTTCATCTTTCCCTTCGATCTTAATTGTTGCCCAACTCTGCTCCGGAAACCCAAACGAGAAACCAACATTTTTGTAACCCATCGCAAAACCGATCCCGCATTTGGCGGATGGCGAATGGCGGATGGCAGATGGCGATTTGCCATCCGCTATCTGCGATTTGCTATCTGCTATTTTTGGTTTATTCCACTTCCCCTCCACTTTTTTCCATCCTGCTTCTTCGGCGCACTTCTCCATCACTTGCGGCATCGAGACACCTTTAGGCAACGGCGTGCCAACGGAGAGAATCGATCCTTCACGAATCGTGTTGCGCGCGCGAATCTCAACAGGGTCGAGTCCCAACTTCGCAGCGAGCTTATCCATTTGACTCTCGGCGGCGAATGCGCCCTGCGGACCCCCAAAGCCTCTAAACGCGCCGCCCGGAATGTTGTTGGTCAACACAGTATACGAATCCACTTTGACATTTGGAATCTCGTAAGGACCCGTCACCATCAACGTGGCGTTGCCCAAAACTTTTGTCGAGGTGTAAGCGTAGGCGCCCGCATCAGAGATCACTTCGTTTTCAGAAGCGAGCAACTTGCCATCTTTATCCGCCGCCCATTTGCACTTGATGTAAAACGGATGGCGCTTGTGATGCCCGATGATCGATTCTTCACGCGACCAAATAATTTTTACCGGTCGCTTAAGTTTCCACGCCGCCAACGCCAAGACGATCTGCACCGACATATCTTCGCGCCCGCCAAACGCGCCGCCAATCGCCGGATAGATCACACGCACTTTCTCAAGCGGAAGTTTCAACGCATGAGCGATCTGTTCCTGATCTTCGTGCGCCCACTGCCCGGCAACTTGCACCGTCACGCGACCTTCTTCGTCTATGTAACCGAGCCCGGCTTCGGGTTGCAGAAAGGCATGCTCTTGGCACGGCGTGTGATAGGTTCCTTCCACGATGACGGCGGCGCGGGCAAAGGCGGCATCCACGTCGCCGTGGCGAATGCGGTAATGGATCAGCACGTTCGATTCTTTTTCAGGAAAGAGTCGCGGCGCGGAATCTTTCATCGCCTCACGCGGATCGAACACGGCGGGCAAGTCTTCCCATTCCAGTTCGATTAGATCGCGCGCGCGCGCCGCGATCTTTTCACTCTCGGCGATCACCAGCGCAACCTGATCGCCAATGAATCGCGCCGTGTCGCCGCCAACTTTATCCGAACCAGGTCCGACCAGCACCGGCTGATCGGGCATGATCAAACCATATTCGTTGTTCGGCACATCTTTGGCAGTCAAAACTGCGACAACGCCTTTGAGCGATTCGGCTTTGGATACATCAATGCGCTTAAGGCGTGCGTGCGGTCTGCCCGCAAACAGAATCTTGCAGTCAAAACTGCGACAACGCCTTTGAGCGATTCGGCTTTGGATACATCAATGCGCTTAAGGCGTGCGTGCGGTCTGCCCGCAAACAGAATCTTCATCTGCAACATGCCGGGTATCACCACATCACCCGGATACAAAGTTGCGCCTGTCACTTTTCCGAAAGCATCAACGCGCGTAACTGATTGACCAATCATAGATCAATGAACAATGAGACAATGAACAATGAACAACGCATCACGCATCACGTATCACGCACCACGCACCACATATCACGCACCACGCACCACGCATCACGTATCACGCATCACGTATCACGTATCACGCCTCATCCTTCATCCTTTATCTACACTTCCGTATATTCCTCTTCTTCGTCTTGCCGTAGGCTTTCGCCACATCCGTCAACTTCACCGCATGGGGATCGAGCGGTTCAACACGCACAATCGCCCACACAATAGAGATGATCGCAAAGAAAAATAGCGAGACCAATAACGACAACCCAAGCGCAACACTGTGCGGCTGGTAGGGCGCGGCTTGCGCGGCATAAATGAGATTGACAAGCGTCGCATCCAACCCTTTGAGGTGTTGTATATTTGTAAACGGATTAAAGTAATCCATCAAATACAACGCGCCCGCATAACCGCCGCCGAACACAACAAACAACAAAAGACATCCAACGCCGCGCCAAACCGGATTCGGCGCTCTCCTTCTCAATTCTGATTGTCTTGGTGCAAAACCCATTACGACCTCCTGATGTGTCCTGCCTTGTCAAAGGCGGATAAAATTTTGTAGTACCCGGTACAACGACACAGATTACCGGTGATCGCTTGCTGCGCCTCCCACCGCGTGGGATGCGGTCTCTCTTCGAGTAACTTTGCGCCCGCCATCAACAAACCCGGCGTGCAGTAACCACACTGCACCGCGCCCTCCTCTACAAACGCCTGTTGGATCGGATGCAGTTGACCGTTGTTCGCCAATCCTTCCACCGTGACGATCTCCGCGCCGTGCGCGCGCGGCGCAGGCACCATGCAGCTCATCACTGCCGCGCCATCCAAGAACACCGTGCAAGCGCCGCACTCACCTTCGGCGCAGCCTTCTTTGGTTCCGATCAACCCCACATCTTCGCGCAGCAAACGCAGCAACGTTTTGTCATTCGCATTGCGAATCGAATACTCTTTTCCATTCACGCGAGTCACGATCACTTCATCGCCATCTTCACTATGTTCAAGCGATTTACTCAACGCCGATTTGGGCGCGCCACGCGCTGCGCCCCACAACATCACCGGCTCATCGGGCAATCTGCCGCGCTCGTCGCCATCAGCAATCGCCTGCAAAGCGCGGCGCGTGGTCGTCTCGATCATCGCCCGACGGTACTCCGCCGAAGCGCGCACGTCGTCAATAGGCTTCGCCGCGCCCGCCGTTAAACGACTCGCTTCGGCGATCACGTCATCATTTAATTTTTTGCCGATCAAAAATGATTCGGCTTCGGATGCGTGGATGATCGTGGGAGCAACCGCGCCCAATGTGATCCGCGCCCGCTTCACAGGGGATGCCGTCACCTCGCCTTCAACTTTTTCAAACTCCAACACCACCACCACGTTAACCACCGAGATCGCTTGCGCTCGCCGCAGCGCCAACTTGATGAACATCCCGCGCTCATTCGCCTTCAACGGCTGAAAGGCGATGTCGGTTAACATCTCATCAGGTTGCATCACCGTGCGGCGCACACCCGTATAAAAATCTTTTAGCGGCACGACGCGCGTGCCGTTTTTCGAGCGAAGTGTGACAGACACGCCGAGTGCCATCAACGGCGTAATGGTGTCGTTGGCGGGAGAGGCGGTAATTAAATTTCCGGCAACCGTTGCGCGGTTACGAATCTGCGGCGCGCCCACTTCCCAGCAGGCTTGCGCCAATGGCAGCGCGCGCTCCACGATCAACTTCGAACCCACGCAGGCGTTGTGCGTCACCAAGCAGCCCAAGTGAATAATGCCGTCGTCGTCCAACGTAATCTGATCTAAGTTCGGCAGGCGCGTAATATCTATCAGCGTCTCAACACCTTTGCGAACCTTGCGTTCCAGTTCCAGAATCAAATCCGTCGCGCCCGCCACCACCCGCGCCCTTTCGTTTTGCGTGCCCAAAATCTCTAACGCTTCTTCCAGCGAAGTCACACTATGATAGTTGTGCCACATAACTTTCCTTAAGTTACTTAGAAACCCGCTTTCTTGGAGAAAGCGGGTTTCTCGGTAATTTCCTTCATCACTTCCCCCGTTCCCCCCCGCATCCTCATCACCACCTCAGACATAATGCTCAAAGCGATCTCCTCCGGAGTCTCGGCATTTAATTCTAACCCCATTGGGGCATGAACGCCCGAAAGTTTTTCCGCGCTCACGCCATTCTCTGTCATGCGCTTCACTGCCGTTGCCCAGCGCCGCCGCGAGCCAATCACGCCGATATAGGCACACGGTTTATCAAGCAGAGTCGGCAACCCTTCCACATCCAGCGGCACGCCGCGAGTCGGCATCACAATATAAATCTGCGAATGAAATTTAAACTGCGCCGCCAATTCTCGAATCGTCATCACCAAATACTCGTCCGCGCCCGGCGCCCATGCCTCATTACAAAACTCCGGGCGATCATCGCTCAACACAACTCGAAAGCCCAACCATTTTCCCAAATGCGCCAACGCCTTGCCCACATGCCCACCGCCGATCACAAGTAAGGTTGGTTTAGGTTTTATCGGCTCCACAAAAATCTCCATCTCGCCGCCGCACACGCCGGGGTCACCCGATTTGGGATCGATCAATTCGTAATGCACTATTTT